>JAOZSY010000052.1:12172-13458 GCA_029939445.1 Bacteroidales bacterium | reverse complement strand
GAAATGAAATGCTTAGCTCGATTAACTGCAATATATGATGATAAAGGCAAATCAGATACAGCGATAGTATTGGCATATAGGGCAATTAGCATTGGTTTAGCGCATTCGTACGACACATTATTAGCCGAAACGTATTTGCGTTTGGGTAATTTGTATAAAGAAATGCATCAATACCAAAAAGCCAGAGATTTTTATTATCAAGTAATTGGATTTGGGTTTTCTAATTCCACCAATGGGGCTTGGGGTTCACTAGGAATTCTTTATTCTAATATTGAAGAGTATGATAGTGCTCGATTTTTTTTAATGAAATCCCTGTCCTACTTTAAGCATCAAGATACAAGTTCGTATCGAGTATTGTTTAATATAGCATCTATATCAGGCTCTATGGGCGTGAATAGTTTTGATCGTGGAAAGCCAAAGGAAGGCTTGTATTTCTTTGGTGAAAGTTTACGCATTAGTCGAAAGATTGGAAATGAGATTAATATTATTTCAAATTTATTAAATTTTTCCATTGCCTACGATATGGTTAATATGCCTCGAAAAGCAGAGGTGGTTCTTCGAGAGGCTTATGATATTGCAAATAGAATAAATAATCAGAAGCTAAAAGCGAGAGTTTATTTGTTGATGTCGGATCATTATAATGAAGTAAGTAATTATAAATCTGCATATGATTATATAGTTAAGTATTATAATTTGAATGATAGTATTGGCCGTAATGATTATCAGGAATCCTTACATAAAAGTGAGCTTAAATATCTTGAGCAATTGCAGGATATTGAATTGAAGAAGATAGAGGTTGAGAAGGAGAATGCTCAATTACAGTTTATACTTATTTTTAGTGGTTCTAGTTTTCTGTTTATTGCCATCACATTATTTCTTTTCCGCAAGGTAAAGCTTCGCACAGCTGAAAAGAAAAAACTTGAGCAGAAGTCAGAGCGTTTAAATAGCCGCTTAAATGATGCTACAGCCCGTTTGTTGGAAATGGATTTGCATTTTCAAGAGCAGAATACAAAACTATTTAAATTACAAAAGCAGGCACAATCTAAAGATATCAATAATTTAGATGAAGTGTCGAATGATTTGGAAAACAGAAAGATATTACTGAATGAGGATTGGGAGAAATACGTGGACATATTCAATACTCTTCATCCTAGTTTTTTAGAAAAACTATTGAAAAATTATCCCAAATTAACCGAAGGAGATAAACGACAATTGATTATGATAAAGCTAGAATATGCTCGAAAAAAATCAGCACTTATACTTGGAATTTCTCCAGAGAGTGTGAA
>JAOZSY010000052.1:10171-12072 GCA_029939445.1 Bacteroidales bacterium | reverse complement strand
GGATGGCTTGGGCAATCCTTTATTAGCAACAAAATAGATGCAATTGTAGGCAAATGGTATTGTGTAGATGCACTTAATAAAGCTAGTTTATGGTAGTGCAATTTTAGTTTCTAATTTAAAGTTTTATATAGGTATTATTAATTGTCAAATATCAATCAAAACACTCCTTAATTATTCATAAAAAAAGTGTGTTTTTTATTACAAAATAGAAAGGAATTGTTACATTTGCGCTCATTAAGAAAACAATAAGTAATAACATTAAAATATTAAGCTATGAATAATGCCATTTTTAGCTTTCCAGTTCCTCAAAATGAGCCAATTAAGAGCTATGCTCCAGGCACTCCAGAGAGAACGGAATTGCAAGCAAAATTAGCAGAGTTGAAGTCTCAAACCATTGAGATTCCTTTGATTATTGGAGGTAAAGAAGTTCGCACAGGCGATACTGCTACCGTAACTATGCCTACCGACCATGGTCATGTACTTGCTACATATCATAAAGCTGGGGCAAAAGAAACTCAAATGGCTATTGATGCCGCTATGGAAGCTCGCGAAGAATGGGCTAATATGCCATGGGTTGAGCGCGCATCAATTACATTGAAAATTGCTGAATTATTAGCTACAAAATATCGTTCGTTAATTAATGCATCTACAATGTTAGGCCAAGGAAAAAGTCCTTTCCAAGCTGAGATTGACGCTGCTTGCGAAACGATAGATTTTCTAAGATTTAATGCAGCTTATGCTTCTCAGATTTATGCTGATCAACCAGCAAGTTCTCCGGGAGTAATCAACAGAATGGAATATCGTCCTTTGGAAGGTTTTGTTTTTGCTTTAAGTCCATTTAATTTTACGGCAATTGCTTCTAACTTAAATATGTCACCCGTACTTATGGGTAATACTACTGTTTGGAAACCTGCTACTACAGCAATTTTATCAAACTATTACCTAATGCTTATTTTTAAAGAAGCGGGTGTGCCTGATGGAGTTATAAATTTTGTTCCTGGTAAAGGTTCTACTATCGGAAAAGTTATTTTTGATAGTGCTGACTTAGGTGGTATTCACTTTACTGGTTCTACAAATACTTTCCAGCAGTTTTGGAAAATAATAGGTAATAATATTACAAAATATAAATCTTACCCACGTATAGTTGGTGAAACCGGTGGTAAGGATTTTATCTTTGCTCACTCTTCAGCTGATGCTAATATTGTATCTACAGGTATTGTTCGTGGTTCTTTTGAGTATCAGGGACAAAAATGTTCGGCATCTTCTAGAGCTTATATTCCTGAGTCAATCTGGCCAGAAGTATTTAAGCAGGTAAAAGAAGAAGTTGAGGAATTCTCTACTGGTGATGTTACCGACTTTGGTAATTTCTTTAATGCCGTAATTGATAAGCCTGCTTTTGATAGTATTACTAACTACATACAAATGGCTAAAGACAGCGATAAAGCTGAGATAGTTATTGGTGGTGGTAGTGATGAGTCTAAAGGTTACTTTATTGAGCCTACTGTAATTAAGGTTACTGATCCTCATTTTGTTACCATGGAAGAAGAAATTTTCGGCCCTGTAGTTACTATCTACGTTTACGAAGATGATAAATACACCGAAACTCTTGAGCTTTGCGACAAAACATCTCCTTATGCATTAACAGGAGCAATATTTGCACAAGATCGTAAATATCTGAACCAAGGATATGAGGCACTACGTAATGCTGCTGGTAATTTTTACTTAAACGATAAGCCAACAGGTGCTGTTGTAGGACAACAACCATTTGGTGGTGCTCGTGGAAGTGGAACAAATGATAAAGCTGGTAGCTACCTTAACCTTATTCGTTGGGTAAATGCTCGTACTATTAAGGAAACTTTAGTAGCAGCTACAAACTATCGTTACCCATTCTTAGATAAAGA
>JAOZSY010000052.1:0-10071 GCA_029939445.1 Bacteroidales bacterium | reverse complement strand
TACGAAAAACAACAAAATATGAGTAAAATTAACATTAAAGACGTTCTTAAGGAATTAGGAATTGAAGAAATAAACCAAGGAGTTTGCACAGGACTTGAGTGGTTTGACACTAAAGGAGCAACGACAAATTCACTTTCTCCAATAGATGATAAAGAAATTGCTAAAGTTAAAAACGGAACTTTAGAAGATTATGAAATGGTAGTCAAAAAAGCACAAGAGGCTTTTCAAATATGGCGTCATGTACCAGCTCCAGAGCGTGGTGAGATTGTACGTCAGATTGGGTTAGCTCTTCGTGAGAAAAAAGAAGCTCTTGGTGCTTTGGTAACTTACGAAATGGGTAAAATCTATCAAGAAGGATTAGGTGAAGTTCAAGAGATGATTGATATCTGTGATTTCGCAGTGGGTCAATCTCGTTTGATGAATGGTGTGAGCTTACAGAGTGAGCGTCGTGATCACCGTTTATTTGAGCAATATCAGCCTCTAGGAGTTGTTGGTATCGTTACTTCTTATAACTTCCCTGTTGCTGTTTGGGCATGGAATTCTGCTCTTGCTGCTGCTGCTGGTGATGTTGTAATTTGGAAACCAAGTTCAAAAACACCAATTACTGCTATCGCAACTCAAAAAATTATTGCCGGTGTATTAAGAGATAATAACGTTCCTGAAGGTGTTTTCAACTTAATAGTTGCTAAATCTTCTGTAATGGGAGATAATTTCCTTGCTGATAAGCGTGTGAATTTACTTTCTGTAACTGGTTCTACTGCTGTAGGTAAACGTGTTGGTGGTATTGTTGGTAAGCGCCTTGGTAAAACTATTCTTGAGCTTGGTGGTAATAATGCTGTTACTATTACTAATAATGCTAATCTTGACTTGGCAATTGCTTCTACAGTATTTGGTACTGTTGGAACTGCTGGTCAGCGTTGTACTTCTACTCGTAGAATTATAGTTCACGAGGATGTATATGATGAAGTACGTGACCGTATGGTTGCTGCTTATAATAGCTTACAACATAAAATTGGTAATCCACTTGATGAGGATTATTTAATTGGGCCACTAATTGACAAATGGTCGGTTGAGCTTTTCGAAGGTGCTGTTAAAAAAGTTGAAGAAGAAGGTGGAAAAGTATTATTTGGTGGTCAAAAACTTACAGGTGAAGGTTTTGAATCTGCTAATTATGTTATGCCTTGTATTGCTGAAGCTAAAAATCACTTCCAGATTGTTCAGGAAGAGACTTTTGCTCCTATCGTATACTTAATTAAGTATAGTGGAGATGTAATGAATGCTATTAATATTCAGAATGATGTTCCTCAAGGGCTTTCTTCTTGTATATTCACAGAGAGTATGCGTGAGGCAGAATTATTTACCTCTATTGCTGGTTCTGACTGTGGTATTGCAAACGTAAATGTTGGTACTTCTGGTGCTGAGATTGGCGGTGCTTTCGGTGGTGAAAAAGATACAGGCGGAGGACGTGAGTCTGGTTCTGATGCATGGAAAATTTATATGCGTCGCCAAACTTCTACAGTGAACTTTGGTACTGAATTACCATTGGCACAAGGTATTAAATTTGATTTCTAAATTAATAGGTTTTAAACCTTAAATAATATCCTTAAATGGCTTCTAAATTAAATTTTGGAGGCCATTTTTTTTGTTTATAAAATATTACGATTAACTATCTCAGTAGACTTTGAATTGCCCAAATGGTAAACAATTATTTTAATTACCTTTACCATTCGCAATTAACAAACAATGCTTATGAGAAATTTTATACTGTTATTTATTGCAATAATGTTTATGGGAATACCACACGCAAAGGTATTTTCCCAAACAGCAAATGGTGGTATTTATGCCGATACAAATAACTTATTAATAATAAAGGTAGGTGGTACTCATCACGAAAGAGGTGTTGCCCAAGGAGAATTGCTGGGGAGCAAAATAACTGATATTATGCATAATTATGTGAAACCTCAGTTTGGTAGCTCTACTCTTTATAATCAGGTAAGAGCAATAGTATCTGCGGGGAGTTTATTTTCCATTGATAGTGTTTTTATTGAAGAGGCTAAGGGGGTAATAATAGGTATGAATTCTTCAAATACAAATACTCAAAATCTTGATTATGTTGATATTATTCTGGCAAATTGTATATTGGATATACAAAGTATATTACAGGCAAAAGAAGGAATGGAATGCTCTAGTCTGATGAGTTGGGGCGATGCCACAGCAAATGGCGATTTAAATGGCAAATCGATAATTACACGTCATCTTGATTGGATTATTGATCCAGTATTGACTAGGAATCAGGTTATGGTAATCCATATTCCTTCTGAAGTAGATGAACAGCCATGGGCTGAGGTTGGTTTTGCAGGAATGATTTCTGTATTGTCGGGTTTTAATTCTAATATTGGTGTATTCCAACATATGATGTCAGATGATAATAGCCATGGTGTATTGAATGGTAATTATGAGCCTATTTGGTTTACTCTTCGTAAAGCAATAGAGAAAGTAGACCCTAATCAGGATGGGGAAAATAATGTTAATGATGTTAAGCATTATATTGATAATCAACCACAGGGATTTGCCGACGGTTATATAATTAGTGCCCTTGCTCGCTCTACCGAAATTCATGATAGCCTTGTGGCAATGGTTGCAGAGATTGCTTCTGCAGCACCATTTATTACCTATAGGTCAAATGCTTTTGCCGATAGTATTCCTTCAGATAATTTGTATACAGCAAATAATCAAATAGCAAGAAACAATAGTATGAATCTATGCTTTAGATATAATGGGGTGAAAAATAATATTGGCAATGGTACAACAATGAGTCTTGATAATAATCGTGATTTAATGGCCGATTATTCTCATCTTAATTCCAATTATCAGTTTATGACTTTTGTTCCCGAAAATGATTTATTTAGGATTTCTATTCGTGATAATATTGCTGCTTACCTGAGCGATGATATGGACTTAAATATTATAGATTTGTTTGAGGATAATGTGTTTATTGAGCCAACTCTAACAATTAGGAATAAAGAGTTTTATATATATCCAAATCCTACAACAGAAAGTATTAATATTGATGCAGACTATGAATCTTATTTATATCAAATAATTGATAATAGTGGGAGAATAATTCAGCAAGGCAATCTGCATTCAAAAACTATTAATGTAGAAAATATTGCCAATGGATTATATCATCTGATTGTATTCAATGAAGATAAAATGCAGAATACGTCGTTTATAAAAAGATAAACTTTTATACTTTTCTATTAGAGAAATATTGTGGTAAAAAAATCAAAAAGTAAGGTAAAACAGAAATCTGCTAAACGCAAGAAATCAATTGGTGGTAGAATAGGGTGGTTTTATTTAATAAGTTTTGTGGCAATTGTAGTGGTGTTGGGAAGCATTTATATAAATCACAATTTCTCGACTTTAGTAAAAAATAGAATAGGCGATATTTATTCTCAAACTACTGTTTCTAAATATTATTCTTTAGACTATAATAAGGTGAAGGTTAATATAATAACCGGAGGTTTGCGTATTTATAATGTGAGCTTTAAGCCCATTACCAATAGTAATAAACGATACTTTGACGAAAAAGGAAGTTTAAATGTTGATATGGGTATAATAAAACTTAGCAATGTAAATATTCTAGAGTTTCTTACTATAAATAATATCACCGTTGATAAGGTAGTTTTTGGTAATGTAAAAGTGCGTATTAATAGAAATAAAGAAATATTTGCACCTTTTGCTTTCATTGAAAAGAAAACACATAATGATAGCCTGGTTTTAGATATTAACATTGATGATTTTGAGCTTAATGGAGCCTCGTTTTCACTTAATGATTTGCATAATGATAAGTATAATTCCTCATTTAAGAATTTAGATGTTGCTTTGCATAATTTAGTACTTAAAAAAGATAAGCAATATTTTAGTTTTTTGCTTGGGAAAATGGATGTAAAGCTTAATGAAATAATACATGTAAATACTAATAGTTTAGACATTAAAATTGCAGAACTCAATTTGGAAACTACCGATTTTTATATTGTAAAGAGTAAAAAAGGTATTGAGTTTTCATACGATAAAAATATTATAGAAATAGTAAACCCACATTTAATAACTAAGGATAAAGTATATGATATATCTTCTAAATCAATAGTTTACGACGAAAGTAGCAATGTTCTTACAATTACAGATTCCAAAGTAAAGCCACTTATAAGTAAGAAAGAATTTGTTAAGATAAATAAATATCAAAAGCAACTTATCGACATTGAATTTTCAGAAATAGAGTTCTTGGGGGCAGATATTGAAAAGCTAAAAACTTGGGAAGGTGTATTTGTGAAGCAGGTAAAAATTAATGGTGGAACGGTAAAACTTTTTAAGGATAAACATAGACCATTGAATACTAGGAAATATCCAGAATATTTAGCACAGCAAATTTTTAATATAAAGAAGCCAATAAGTGTTGATAAGCTAATTGCTAAGAATATAGATGTGCAAATTAGAATTAAGCAGAGCGATGGACTAAATAGTAAAATTGATATTAATAAAATAAAACTTACAGCAATTAATATCCAGAATAAGAGTAAAAATCAAAATTTAGAGTTAAGAGCAGAGGGTAAAATAGAAAATGCTATTCCGTTCTTTATAGATGTAGATTTTAAATATAAGTATGACTATTTTACTTATTCAGGAGAAATAAAAAAGTCAAAATTAACGTCAATTGCAAAATCTATTTCCTCGTTTGCGCCTGTAAAAATACATAATGGTATAATTAATAATGTTAGTTTTAATGGCTCTGCCAGTCGGACTTATAGTAAGGGAACTATGAGATTTTTGTATAAAGACTTGAATATTGAGGTGGATATAGACAAGCCTGGAAAGAGCTCAAAATTATCAAATCATTTATTATCAATTATTGCAAATACGGTTTTAAATTCAAGTAATCCTACAACAAGTCATTTGCCTGCTCGAGAAATAGAATATTTTGTGGAACGAGATATGAATAAAGGATTTATAAATTTGATAGTAAAATCATTGCTCGAAGGAGCCAAAGAAAGCGTATTACCATCAAAGGGGAATAAGAAGAAATACAGGAAGTTAAAGCACCATACAAAGCGCTAATAAGAAGTGTTAAAACAACATCTTTATCTAAAAAACGTGAAAGATATAATCACATATTCTGATATTATAAAAGGCTTAGAAAATTCCATTCCATACTATTTAAAAAATAGATTATCTTTGCTTGTCTTATGCCAATAATTTATAGAAGAAATATAAAGAACCATGGAGTTCTAGGAGTTTGGAAAATCACTGAAAGTGTTGACGATATGCTTTCTATGATTCAGTTTTCAAAGGAAGATTATATTACTTTTGAGAAGTTTAAAATTAAGTCTCGTCAGGCTCACTGGCTTGCATACAGATTGGCTGCGCGTCAACTTCTTGATGTTGATGAGGAGTGCAACTTCTTCTATGATGATAATGGCAAATTGCATTTTTCTAATCTCGACTATCAAATATCGGTAACTCATAGTGGCATTTATGCTGGAGTAATAATTAGTAGAAACCGATACGTGGGTTTAGATATTGAAAAACTTGGTGATAGAATTGGAGACCTTGCTGATAAGTTTTTAATGGAAGAAGAGCTTAAAAATTTACCAACTGAAAACAGACAAAGATATCTAACTGTTTTGTGGAGTGCAAAGGAGGCGTTATACAAACTTTTTGGCAAACCTAAAGTGCAGTTTGATAGAGATATATATTTGGGTCCATTTGAGCTAAAACGCAAAGGAACTTTCGAAGGCAGAATCGATAACTACGGTGTTGTTAGAGATTATGAACTTGAGTATGAATTTTCTGATGATGATGAGTATGTATTAGTACATTGCTCGGACGAGAATATTAATGCAAAGGCAAAAAACGAAGACTCTTAGTGTATGATAATCGATAGTTTTATTTCCGATAAGAAGAAAAAAATAGCATTGCTAATTGATCCTGATAAATTTGAGAATAGCATGTTGATGCAGCAAATTGATGTTGCAAATAAATCAGCAGTTGACTTTATTTTTCTTGGAGGCAGCCTAATTACAAATGATGGATTAAATAAAACCATTGAGATAATAAAGGCAAATACAAATATTCCAATTATTATATTCCCTGGCGATGGCACTCATATTCATAAAGATGCTGACGCAATTCTTTTTTTGAGTCTAATAAGTGGTCGTAATCCCGATTTTCTGATAGGTAATCAGGTACATACAGCATCGCTAATAAAAGAAATGGGAGTAGAGAGTATATCAACAGGTTATATGCTTATCGAAAGTGGCAAAATAACAGCTGCTCAGTATATGAGCAATACTATACCTATCCCAAAAAGTAAAACTGATATTGCTGTAGCTACGGCAGTTGCTGGCGAAATGCTAGGGCTAAAGCTGATATATATGGACGCTGGTAGTGGTGCCGATGAACCAATTATTAGCGAAATGATTAGCAAAGTGAAATCTGCAATAGATGTTCCTTTAATTATAGGAGGAGGTATTCGTGATGCTAAAACGGCAAAACGAATTGTTGATGCTGGTGCTGATATTATAGTAATAGGAAATGCTGCAGAAAAAACGCCAGAAATTATTTTTGAGATAAAAAAGGCAATAAATTAGTTTATAATTCGTAAAGATTAATATAAAAACAATAATATGAAAAAGACATTTGTTTCTTTAATACTGCTACTATTTGTACTTAGTGGAGTAGCCCAAGAAAAAACACTAAAGCTTAATGATGTTTATACAAATCCTGAGGTTTATCCTATTCGTGTAAATAGCTTGCAATGGATTCCTGGTCAGAATAGCTATAGTTATGTAGAAGATAATAAAATGATGAGCTCAGCTGTTAAAGGTAAAAGAGCTGATAGTCCAATTCTTAGCTTAGAGAAAGTAAATGAAGATTTTAAGAAAGCTGAGATTGAAGAGCAGAAACGTTTTCCATCTTTACGATGGGCAGAAAAAGGGGTTCTTAGATTTATTAATAATGATAAACTATACTCTTATACTCTTAAAGATGGAAACATAAAGTTTTTGTGCAATTACCCTCAAGGGGCTGAGTATATAAAGAAAAATCCTGCTAAAGATAATATGGTAGCTTTTACCGAAGGGCAAAATCTATTCATTAATGTAGGAGATAAACAAATTGCTGTTACCAACGATACTAAGGATGGAATAGTAAATGGACAGACGGTATCTCGTAGTGAGTTTGGTATAACTCAAGGTATATTTTGGTCGCCAAAGGGAAATCTATTGGCCTATTATAAGAAGGACGAGTCTATGGTTTCTAATTATCCATTAGTAAATACAACTACTCGTGTTGCATCAGTTGAGAATACCCGCTATGCAATGGCAGGTATGGAAACAGAGCTTGTTTCGGTATGGGTTTATAATCCAGAAATAAAGAAAAACATAGAACTTGATAATTCTAAATTTGAAGGACAATATCTAACAAATGTAAGTTGGAGTCCTAATGAGGAGTTTATTTATATTCAGGCACTTAATCGTGGTCAAAACCATATGCATCTGAATAAATACGATGCAAAAACCGGAGTTTTTATTAAGACAATTTTTGAAGAAAAACATGAAAAATGGGTAGAGCCAGAGGAGAATATTCACTTCTTAAATAACGATAATAGTAATTTTGTTTTTATGAGTGAGCGCGATGGTTATTATCATGCTTATTTATATAATGTTGAAGGCAAAATGCAAAAGCAACTAACTAAGGGAGAATGGATAATTACTTCTTTCGAGGGTTTTAATGCTAAAAATACCAAGATGTATTTTATGGCTACAAAGGAAAGTGCTATCGAGCGTCATTTATATGAGCTGGATATGAAATCCTTGAAAGTAAAGAAACTTACATCTGTTGAAGGCACTCACAATGTTACACTAAATGAAAGCAAAACTTATGCTTTTGATATGTATTCAAATTATAAAGATATTGCTCGTGAGTATTCTTTATTATCAGTTTCGAAAGCTACATCAGTAAAGACTATTAAGAAGAATAAAGACCCATTTGCAAATTATAAAATGGGAAAAATGACCATTGATAAAATTAAAGCAAATGATGGTACAGACTTATATTATCGTTTGATTAAGCCTGTAGATTTTGAAGCTGGAAAAAAATATCCAGTTATAGTGTATGTATATGGTGGGCCTCATGCTCAAATGATTAATAACACTTTCCTAGGTGGTGGAGGTTATTTCTTGCAAGCAATGGC
This sequence comes from Bacteroidales bacterium, assembly GCA_029939445.1. Lineage (GTDB taxonomy): Bacteria > Bacteroidota > Bacteroidia > Bacteroidales > UBA1556 > UBA6267. The sequence goes on along the minus strand of JAOZSY010000052.1, from coordinate 1,820 downwards.
TGCTAAGGGATATGTAATATTTACTGTGGATAATAGAGGTTCTGGAAACCGTGGTTTTGCTTTTGAAAATGTTATTCACCGTCAGTTGGGAGTGCTAGAAATGCAAGACCAAATGGCAGGAATAGAGTTCTTAAAAACTTTAGATTTTGTTGATATGAATAGAATTGGTGTTGATGGATGGAGCTATGGTGGTTTTATGACTACTTCGCTTATGCTAAATCATGCCGACGTATTTAAAGTTGGAGTTGCTGGTGGTCCGGTTATCGATTGGAAATACTATGAAATTATGTATGGTGAAAGATATATGGATACTCCAGAAGAAAATCCTGAAGGATATAATAATTCTTGCGTACTTGAGAAAGTTGATAATCTTGAAGGCCAATTATTGATAATTCATGGCACTATGGATCCAACAGTGGTATGGCAACATAGCTTACAGTTTATAAAAACTTGTGTTGAAAAACAAAAGCAAGTTGATTATTTTGTTTATCCAGGACATGAGCATAATGTTAGAGGAATGGATAGATTGCATTTAGAAAATAAGGTTGCTAAATACTTTGATGATTATTTATAGGTTTTTTTATATAATAGTCTAATATGTTAATAATAAATTTAATTAAAGATGAAAATAAGAACAGGATATTTAATAATGATACTTCTATTTGCATTCACCAATTTGAGTGCTCAAGAAGAGGTTTCGACAAATAATGCAGAATCAGACACCACTCAATTAGGTTTACCAGGTGATAATTTAGACCTTTATGCAGTATTAGATCTTTTTCAAAAGTCAAAATCCATAGAAGAGTTTGAAAAATCTCTGAATGAAGAAGAGGTAGGAATCAATAATCTCGATTTGGATCTTGATGAAAAAGTTGATTTTATTAAGGTTGAAACAAAGCAAGATAAAGATGATTTTGTATTTGTTTTGCAGGTTGATGTCAAAGATAATGAAATACAAGATGTAGCTGTAATATTAGTATCGAAAAACGATGACAAAAAAGTTACATTACAGATTGTTGGGGATGAATTATTATATGGTAAAGATTATGTTGTTGAACCAAATTTAGAAGTTGCTGCAGTCACTCCAAACCCTGCATATATAGGAACTGATACTGTTGTTGCTAGTGAAGCCGCAACGGTTATAGTATTAGAATCGGAACCAATAATACAATATGTTTATTCACCGGTATATGTTCCCTATTACCCTCCATATTATTATGGTTATTACCCTCCTTATTATAGGCCTTATCCAGTAATATCTTTTAATATTTATTTTGGTAGAAACAGTTATCATCATCGTCACTATCACGGAGGACATCACCATCATGGTGGTAATACGGTTATAATAAACAATAATAACAATAACTATAATAGTCATAGAAACACTTCAAATACAGTAAATCGTAACAATAATAATGGTAATTATAGGAGTAATAACCCATCAAGTCGTCCAAGCACAAAGCCAAGTACAAAACCAGGTTCTAAGCCAAGCACAAAGCCAAGCACAAAGCCAAGTACAAAACCAGGTTCTAAGCCAAGCACTAAGCCAAGTACAAAACCTACGCAAAAGCAAAAGCCTCAAACTAAACCTACGCAGAAGCCTAATAATAGTATGAATAAGCAACCGCAACAACGATCAAGTAATCGTAGTATGAATAGAGGTGGTGGCGGAAGAAGAAGATAGGAATTGAGAGTGAATAGAAACTAATGAGGCCTTATGTGGTTCTTGAAAGGATAAAGGAAAGAGGACTAGGAGAAGGAAAAGGAGAAAGCGGATAATACTAAGTGACCTTATGTTACTTATGTGCCTTATGTGGTTC
>JAOZSY010000238.1 GCA_029939445.1 Bacteroidales bacterium | reverse complement strand
AGATTTCCGGAAGGGGAAAATACCGCACATACATATTATAATATGCATAGAATGTATTTTGTAGATGGAAATAATAGTGATGCTAGGTTTTATAAGAATAAGCTTATAAAGGAATATCCTGATAGCGAATATGCCAAAATGCTGCTGGATCCTGATTATTTTAAGAAAATGCAGGAAGCTGCAGATAAAGTAAAGCGTTATTATAAAACTACTTATGATTTGTATGTTAGAAAAGAATACAATAATGTAAAGCAAAACTGTGCTCAGGCAAAGGTAGATTATCCTGCTAGTAGAAAAGAGTTGTCTAAGTTTGAAATGCTTAATGCATTATCAGTTGGACATACTGCCGATACTGCAGCTTTTATTACTGCTTTAGAAGTAGTGGTGAATGATTATCCAGATAGCGAAGTGAAACCAAAAGCTGAAGAAATGATAGCTCTGCTTAAAATTAAATCAGCGCGAACAGCGACTGAGAATAGTAGAGGAGAGGAATTAGCAGATGCAACAGAGCAGGCTAGAGAGGTAGGTAGGGAAGTTTCGCCAGGTACTGAGAATGCTACAATATTTAAATATGAACCTAGCGAAACGCAGATGTTCCTTGTGTTGGCTGATAAGCGTAATGTAAAAATTAGTGAACTTAAGAATAGGATTTCTGACCATAATAGGAAATACTTTGGCACAAAGAGCCTTACGGTATCCGCAATTCCTATTAATAAGAATGTACTACTTGTTGGCGTAAGCAATTTTGTGAATGAGGAAGATGCATTAAAATATTTTAAAACAACAAAACGAAATAGCTTGCTTTATTCTCTTTTAAAGAAAAACGGAGGGAATTACTTTATTATTTCTGAAGGAAATTACAGTCTTTTATATAAAACAAAGGACCTTGATGGATATTTGAGGTTTTATAAAAGATATTATCCTAATAGTAAGTAGTTTTCGCAGAGATTATAAATAGATTAAGTATATTTGCAAATAATTGAACAAGCCCTAACAAAAAATAAATACAGTGAACGATAGCGTAGTAATAATACCAACATATAATGAGAAGGAAAACATAGAAGCCATTATTAGAAAGGTGTTTTCATTAAAAAAATCATTTGATATATTAGTAGTAGAGGATAACTCGCCTGATGGCACAGCTAATATTATAAAGGCGCTAATGAAAGAGTTTCCTGAGCAACTGAATATTGAAGAACGAAAAGGGAAATTAGGATTAGGGACCGCATATATACATGGTTTTAAATGGGCTTTGGACAAAGGTTACGAGTATGTTTTTGAGATGGATGCTGATTTTTCGCATAATCCTGAAGACCTTGAACGCCTTTATCATGCTAATGCTGTAGAGGGGAATGATGTTGCAATTGGCTCGCGTTATATTACAGGAGTGAATGTGGTAAATTGGCCAATGGGTCGAGTGCTAATGTCGTATTATGCATCTGCTTATGTGCGTATTATCACAGGTCTTTCAATTAGAGATACTACGGCTGGTTTTATGTGTTATAAGGCTGATGTATTAAGAAATTTGGAGTTGGATAAAATCAAATTTGTAGGCTATGCTTTTCAAATAGAGATGAAATACACTTCGGTAAAGATGGGGTATAAGGTTGTGGAAGTGCCTATTATTTTTACCGATAGAACATTAGGCGAGAGCAAAATGAGTAGTTCTATTTTTAAGGAAGCTATATTTGGAGTGATGAAACTTAGATTTAAAAAAATACCTAAAATTAATAGTTAGGTTCTATAGAGTATTGTGAGGGGTTCTAAAATAATGCAGTTAATATATAGATACTAATAGTTATCAGTAAACAGTATGCGGTAATCAGTAAACTGTAATTAGTAGTCAATCCCGATAACTATTGGGACTACTAATTACTGATCCACTGAATACTGAATACGTTTTTAGATTCATTAATAAATAGAAAATTATAGAACCCACGATAAATCTAGTAATACTAATAGTTAATATAGAGTCATCTAGATTATTTTATATATCATGTCGATATGATGGATCCTACAGAGAAAAAATGGATAGATAAGTACATTGAACTTCGTTCGGTATATGACTTTAGTGCTAAATTAGATCCTAAACTATATTTCGAAAAAAAACTATATAAATACCTTCAACCTTCAGGGATAATATATGGACACCCCATAGATTTGCCAAAAGAAATAGAAATTGATACTACTGCCTGGCCAGTTAAAGAGCGTCTGCAGGTAATTCTTTTTGAAAGCTTATTGGCTTCATATTTATTGAAAAATAATCTTAAAGGAAGTACTGCTGAATTAAATAGTGCTGTAATTGAAATAGAATCCTTTTATAATAAAACGAGTCCACAACTAACTAAAAAAAGCTTTTTTGAAAGTAGCAAACGATCAGAAGCGCAAATCCTAGAAAAGCTTTTTGCAAAAAGAGTTAGTGTAAAGGCAGAGTGGAATAGTAATTTCTGGCAAGGCTTTTTTCATAATATTTTGCTTTTCTGTGATATTATTGTTTTTGTTGAATATTTGAACAACCCAAAACTATCGTCTAAGGATTTAATGGATTATTTAAAGAATATGCATATTCAAATAATTCATCTATTATCCATAAATCTTAATATTAATAAGGACACTAAGGAGATTAATGTAAAATATTTTCAATATTTTGTGGAATCTACAATATTAAATAAGCAGGATAAAAAAGAAGCATCAAATTGGCATAAAGAATCATATGAAAGTAAATTCCAATATAATTATAATAAAACAGCTTGGTTGAAGCGCAAGTATCTTCTCGATCTTGTAGCGCTTAGTGTGTGGGCAGACAAGAGTGTATCCTTACTTGAAAAGGAGATGATGGCAGAATTGGCGCAAAGGCTAAACCTTGATAAAATTGAGCTTGATGAGAGTGGGTTTGCTGTAGAAAGTTTTGTGCTCTGTAATTGGAATAAGGTTCATTATTTGCAAAAAAAACAAACGTACTTAGTGCTTTCTAAACGGATAACTAGGCGTTTGCAAAATATTATTGAGAAATACAGCGGTTTTATTAAAACTGAAATAGCAGAAAATAATGAGCTGATAGCATTACTTAAAACATCGCAGGAACGCAATCTTAGTATTGAAGAAAAAAATATAGTTAGAACTCAATTGGTAGATATTCTAAAGTTTGTTCCTACATTTGCGATGCTCGCAATGCCGATGCCTCTTCTTACTATACCAATTCTTTTAAAAATACTACCTAAAGATATGTTTCCTTCTAGTTTCAATCCTAATTCACTTACTGTACCTAGAAATTTAAAAAGAAATAATATAATTGAAGGTTAATTGTGTTGACGTATGTGTAGTTTTCTATATTGTCATATGTATTTAGTAATCCACCAACATCTTTGATGATGACAAAAATCAGTATATAATTTGACTATAAAACTTACTAAATATACTTTAAAAATAGTACATTTGCGCTAAATATTTGAATCGATAATAATGGAAAGAAAATTAGATACCATAGAGTCTGCAATAGAAGATATAAAAGCTGGAAAGCTTATTATTGTTGTTGATGACGAGGATAGGGAGAATGAAGGAGATTTTGTTGCAGCAGCGGAGAATGTAACTACCGAAACTGTTAATTTTATGGCAACTCATGGCCGAGGATTGATTTGTGCTCCAATTACGGAGAAAAAAGCAAAACAATTGAATCTGGAAATGATGGTTGGTAGAAATACTGACCCAAAGGAAACTGCTTTTACTGTTTCAATTGATTTGTTGGGAAATGGTGTTACCACAGGAATTTCAGCAGGCGATAGAGCTAAAACCTTAATTGCTATGGCTGATGATAATTCTAAGGCGGAACATTTTAGCCGTCCAGGTCATATTTTTCCACTATTAGCTAAAAATAATGGCGTAATACGTAGAGCTGGTCATACTGAGGCTGCTATTGATTTTGCAAGACTTGCGGGGAAGAATCCTGCTGGAGTTATTTGC
>JAOZSY010000051.1:7079-13522 GCA_029939445.1 Bacteroidales bacterium | reverse complement strand
AAATATACTAAAAACCCATGCTTATGAAAGACAAAGACAATCTGATTAGAGTATATACTGGGACAGAAATCGCAGTAAAACTATTAAAGGATGAATTGGGAAAAATTGGAATTACTGCAATGATAAAAAATGATTACAATTCAGGAATCATTGCTGGATTCTCCTCAGGAACTCATTCTTCGGTTGATTTATTCATTCAAGAAATTGATAAGGATAAAGCAGAGCCTATTATTAATGGATTTATCGAGTTGAATAAAGGATAATGAAATACATAACATCAATAATAATTGCAATACTAATTTCCATAAGCAGCTTTGCACAAGAAAGTGAATCCGATAAACCATTTCTAAAGGTCGGAATATCGTATTCATCTTTTGGCAATAATCCCATAGTATATTCTCCATCACTAGATGGCGGAGCGGGTTATGAAGGCGTGGATTTTTATACCATAGGATTTGTAGTAATAAAACCATTTACCAAGAATTTAGAATTAGAAACTGGATTAGAATATTCGGAACATACAATAAAAATTATACCCAACCTACCTCCTGAAAATACTAAGATGCCTTATAATGCTGAAAAAACTCTATGGAGTATTCCTATAGGTATTCGCTACAATTTTCTTAATTATTTCTATTTAAATGGAGGTGCATTTCTTGATTTTGATTCTTCGCTAGGCTATGAGTTGGAAAATCAGCAAGGAATTGGAGCTTATATTGGTTTGGGAGCAAAGTATGATTTCAACTTTGGTCTTTCTTTATTTCTAACACCATACTATAAAGCACATTCTTTAATCCCATTCAAGAAACAAGGATCCCAGGGACATTTAATGGAAACCGGCTTTAAAATGGGTGCATTATATGCATTTTAGAGTATAAATAATTGTTTGTTGTAATATAGCAAGAGCATATAACAACAAACAATTAATTTGCAAATTAGTCCATTGCAGCAGCAAGGGCAATACTCATATGCTTGGTATGTTCGGTATCACTTCTACTAGTAAGAATTACAGGAACCGTAGCGCCCATAATTACAGCGGCAGAGGTAGCCCCACCAAGAAAATTTAATGTTTTATACATAATATTTGCAGAATAAATATCAGGAGTAAGAATTAAATCCACCTCTCCAGCCACTGGGCTATCAATACCTTTATGCTGAGCAGCCTCAAGCGAAACAGCATTATCAAGAGCAAGTGGGCCATCAACAATACATCCAGTAATTTGATTTCGCTTATTCATCATAGTCATAAGAGCAGCATCAGTAGAAGGAGTCATTTTAGGATTTACTGTTTCTACAGCGCCAATAATAGCAACCTTAGGCTCTTTAATTCCTAGGCGATGCAAAGCATCAACACCATTATTAAGAATAGCTACTTTTTCAGCAAACTCAGGCTCAACATTCAGCGCTGCATCCGTCACACACATTAATTTATGATAAAATGGTGATTCAAAAAATGCCACATGCGAAAGAGTAGCACTCTTACGAAGACCTTTCTCTTTGTCCAGAACAGCTTTCAGAAAAGGACCTGAGCTCACTAAACCTTTCATAAGCACATCAGCATTACCTTTACGAATTTGCTCCACCGCTACCACAGCAGCTTTATTAGGATTAGGCTCTTCTATTATTTCAACACCATCAAGATTAAAACCAATTTCTTCAGCAATTTTCTTAATACCATCAGTATTTCCAACTAATACAGGGATAACAATATTTTGCGCCATGGCTTCTTTTATTGCCTGCAGCACATGCATATCGGCAGCAGCAGCAACAGCAACCTTACGAGTTTTTTTCTTTTTAGCTACATCTAATATTTCTGATAATTTGGTATACATATAATATATTTTAAGGTAATTGTTTCTTATTATTTTACACAAAACAAAAATAATTGTAATGCTCAAAACTACGCATAAATTCCCTTAGCAATATCGACAGTTTAGATTGATATTTCACAAACAAGGCAATAGATTTTTTTTATCATAAATATAATAAAAAGCTAGGCAATTATAAAGAGTTATTATGTACTTTTGCAGCCTAATAATTAAGAAATGGAAGCAGTACAAAAATCAGAAATATCACATCAAGGAACAATAGAATCTATTGAAGATAAGCATTTTAATGTCAGAATTATATCTATGGCATCATGTGTTTCTTGTTCTGCAAGTGGCACATGTAGCGCCTCTGATATTGCAGAAAAAATAGTTGAAGTTATACGGCCTGCAAATACCAGCCATAAAGTTGGCGATTTTGTTACCATTATTCTTGATCAATCAATGGGACTTAAAGCTGTTTTCTTAGGATATGTGGCTCCTTTCTTAGTATTATTCTTTACCCTTTTAGCAATGTTAGGACTAGGATATTCAGAAGGCATTGGCGGACTTACTGCCCTACTTATGCTAATTCCTTACTTTGCAGTAATGTATGTATTTAAAGACAAAATTAAGGAGTCTTTTACTTTTCGACTTAAGTATTAATTATCTTAATAAAATGTGCATTATTGTTAATAAATACATATTAAAATAATCTTACAAGCTCTTATCTTTACAATTCAAATTTTGGTTTTGAGTGAAATGACATCATTCCTAAAAAACATATTCTTATTTAACAAGCTATTAATGCTTTTTATTTTTGCGACTATAAGCATATCTGCTTATAGCCAACATACTAGCGAAAATAAAACCCCCAGTAAGATCTATGCTAAATACTGTTTGAAATTCAACAACTATTTTGCGGGCTTAAACGAATTTGAGAGATTACTCGAAGCAAAACCCAACGACAACTATTATTTATGGGGACTTGCATATTGTCATCTAAATCTAAATATTGATAAATCCAAAGCAATTCCATTTTTCGAAGAGCTCCTATCAAGGCATAATGCTGACCAAGCTGCACTATATGATTTAGGGAATGCCTATTTGCAAACCAATAATATTGATAAAGCAGAGGAGACCTTTCTAAGATATCTAAAATTAGGGATTAAAGATAATCATATAATAACTGCAAAGCGACAACTAGAGTATATTGCTAATGCACGAGAGGCTTTTAATAATCCTATAAATGTAAATATCACAAATGCTGGTGAATACATAAATTCAGAATACCCTGAGTTTAATCCTTTTATAGATGCCAATGAAGAGTTTATAATTTTTTCTCAGCAATCGCCAATAAGCTCCCATAAACAGCGACACGACGATGGTTACTTCCCTAGCAATATATACTACTCAATCTATAAAACTGGAAAATGGAAAAGAACTAAACGATTTTCTACTATTGTTAATACACAAGATATTGAAACTAATGGTTTTTTATCTAAAGACGCCTCATATTTTTATATTTATAGAGAAGACCTCGTTGGAAAAAATAAACAACATTTTCTATCAAGCAAACAAGGTCGTTCTTTCAAAAAACCTCACGAGATAAGTATTGCGTCTATTGAAATGAGAGATGTTAGAAGTATTGCCATTAGCAATAATAGGAAGTGGCTAATTTTCTCCGCCCCTTCGGCAAATAGTGACAGAAACGATTTAGACCTGTTTTATTCTAAATTAGGTCCCACAGGAAGATGGAGTAAGCCCCAGAGTTTTGATACAACAATAAATACTATTTATGATGAATCATTTCCTTATTTCCCTCCAAATGATGCTGTTTTTGTTTTTGCATCCAAAGGACACAATAGTATAGGTGGCTACGATTTATTCTTTTCGGAAATTACAATAGATAGTATTCCGCACATTAGTAATATCAAAAATATTGGATATCCTGTAAATACTACTATGGATAACAAAACCATAAGTATAAATAATAGTGGCCGATACGCATATATCTCAAGTTTAAGAGAAGGTGGATATGGCGATTTGGATATTTATCGTATAGTATTTGAAGACCAGAAACCACTACTAACAGTAATTCATGGTCATATTTTCAATGAAGACTCAATAAAGATATCTGATTTAGTAAAAGCCGAAAATGTACTTATTGATTCTAAAAATATTAACGCAAATAGAAAGTATAACCGTCTATTGCGAAAAAGAAAAGATAGCACTGCTGCAAAAAGATATTATGCAAAAAACATAATTCCTTACCAGAAACTGCAAATAAAAATTGCTGTAATAAACAAGGAAACAAACAAAGCTGTTGACAATTTTATTGTCAAAGAAAATACAGGCGCATACAATATAGTTCTAAGCCCTGGCGAATATAATGTTGTTTTCTCGAAAGATGGTTATTATGACAAAACTATTGAGAGCATTATTATTGAGGACTATGATTTAAGAGAAAGAAATATTGAAATGGACATTTTTATGGAAATAAATAGGCCTTAAAACTTGGTCTTTTTTTTCATTTTTATAACGAAATAACGAACATATAGCAAAACAATTTATTACTTTTGTTAACTAATTTATTATGAATGAATAACGAAATAATTATACAAATTGAAGGTGGAAATTCTGTAGATTTTTTTGGTATAAACCATGCCAATCTTAAGATGGTAGAATCAGCTTTCCCTGAATTAAAAATAATTGCTAGAGGCGATGAGATTAAAGCTTTTGGCAACCCTGATGTACTTCAGGAATTTCAATGGATTATAAACAATCTATTGGAGAAATTTCAGCATAAAGGTATAATTGGAGAAGAGGATATAAAAACAATGCTTAGCTCTACCGAAGAGGAAAGTAATACTCGTATAGAACTAGAGAAAAATTCCAAAGTATTGGTTTATGGTCGCTCTGGCAGGCTTATAAAAGCTCGCACCAAAAATCAACAACTTATGGTTGATAGCATTGACAAAAGCGATATGCTTTTTGCCATAGGACCTGCCGGAACTGGGAAAACATATACTGCTGTAGCATTAGCTGTTAGAGCACTGAAAAATCGTGAAGTTCGTAGGATTATCCTTACTCGCCCAGCAATAGAAGCTGGAGAGAATTTAGGCTTTCTACCTGGCGATATGAAGGAAAAGTTAGACCCATATATGATGCCTCTTTATGATGCATTGCGCGATATGATTCCTGAATCCAAATTGGAAAAATATTTTGAAGAAAAAACAATAGAAATTGCTCCATTAGCCTTTATGAGGGGAAGAACTCTAGACCACGCTTTTGTAATTCTTGATGAAGCACAAAACACAACCTCATCGCAGCTAAAGATGTTCCTTACTCGTATGGGAAAGGATGCTAAATTTGTGATTACTGGTGATATTACACAAATAGACTTACCAAAAAATCAACATTCGGGATTATTGCAAGCAGAAAGAATACTTACTTCTATTGCTGGAATAAAATTTATTAAACTTGATCAGAGTGATGTGGTTCGTCACAAGATAGTAACAAAGATTATTAACGCATACTCAAATATATAATTATGGCTCAGGCAGTTATAAAAACTAAATTCAATTTTCCTCGTCAGAAAAGCCTTTACGAAGGTAAGGTAAGAGACGTATATAATATAAATAATGAACTATTGGCAATGATAGTTAGCGATAGAATATCTGCATTTGATGTAGTACTTCCAAAAGGTATTCCTTATAAAGGACAAGTACTTAACCAAATAGCAGCGAAGTTCTTAGATGCAACAGCTGATATTGTACCAAATTGGAAAATTGCTACTCCAGACCCAACGGTAACCATTGGTAAAAGATGTGAGCCATTTCCTGTGGAAATGATTATCCGTGGATACCTAACAGGTAGCTCGTGGCGCTCTTATAAAAACGGTTCGCGTATGATAAGTGGTGTTGCTATTCCTGATGGCATGAAAGAACATCAAGCATTTCCAGAGGCTATCATCACTCCTACTACAAAGGCTGATATGGGATACCACGATGAGGATATCTCCAAAGAAGAAATTCTTAAGCAAGGATTGGTTAATGCTGAAGATTATGCTAAGCTTGAGGAATATACTACAAAATTATTCCAGAGAGGAACAGAGATTGCTGCCAAAAAAGGGCTTATTCTTGTGGATACAAAATATGAATTTGGTAAAATTGAGAATGAAATATATCTTATTGACGAAATCCATACTCCTGATTCGTCACGCTACTTCTATTCCGAAGGATATCAAGAGCGATTTGATAAAGGCGAAAACCAAAAGCAATTATCAAAAGAATTTGTTCGTGAGTGGTTAATGGAAAGCGGGTTTCAAGGTAAGGAAGGACAAGAACTTCCTGAAATGACTGATGAATTTGTAAACTCTGTATCAGAAAGGTATATTGAACTTTACGAATTAATTACTGGTGAAAAGTTCGTTAAAGAAGATACTTTTGAAGTAAATGACAGAATTGAAGATAATGTTACTGCTTTTTTAAACACTTATTATAGGTAAGGGGGGTTGCGTTGATTAGTTATTAGTTGGTTGCCTGTCTAGCCTTCGATACATTTTTTTGCAAAAGACTTACGTCTTTTTCGCAAAACACTCAGGCTGACAGTCTACCACTCTAACTTTATCGACAA
>JAOZSY010000051.1:1225-6979 GCA_029939445.1 Bacteroidales bacterium | reverse complement strand
ATAGAAACTGCAAGTTAAAGGTCTTGTGTCTTTTTTTGCAAAACACTCAGGCTGACAGTCTACCACTCAAGCTATATCGACAATTAATAATAATAGAAACTGCAAGTTAAAGGTCTTGTGTCTTTTTCGCAAAACACTCAGGCTGACAGTCTACCACTCTAACTTTATCGACAATTAATAATAATAGAAACTGCAAGTTAAAGGTCTTGTGTCTTTTTTTGCAAAACACTCAGGCTGATGCTACTTTAGCCTTTATTTCTTCCTTTAGCCTTTGTTTTAAAAAATTAATAAATCCCAAACTCAGCACTAATAGGATAATGATCGCTGAGCTTTATTTTTATTGTATTATAGTCTGTGCAGGTAAATTGTGGGTCGAAAAGGATATTATCAATTCTGAAACTAGGATAAGGCCCAATATAGGTTTGCCCAAAACCACCGCCTTTTTTCACAAAGGCATCATCAAGTCCATCACGCAACTGACTATATGCGTATGAGCTAGGAGTATCATTAAAATCTCCTGCAATAATTACTGGAAATGGTGAATTAGCAATATGATTTCTTAGAGAAGAAATCTGAACTGATCTTTCCGAGAAAGCCTTCTTAAACTTATTTATAAAGTAAATTGAATTATCCTTAGCTTTTTGTTGTCCCTCTTCTGTATCCAAATTAGATATATCATCTATTAAATCAATATTTCCAGAAATATGAATTGATTTTAAATGCACACTATAAACCCTTATTTCACTTCCATTAAGCTCAATATCTGCAAATATTCCTGGGATTTTATATTTATCCTTTGGGTTTTCCACAATTCCATTTCTAATTATAGGATGTTTACTAAAAATAACATTAGCAATATTACTATTTTTTGAGCCATATAGTTTATGGTATGTATAAGGAGTATTCAGATATTCTTTATATTTAGATATTAGCATTTTACCTTTATCTCCTTTATAATAAAATTCCTGCATACAGTATATATCTGCATTTTCAAGTTTCATTTTCTCAAGAATAAGGTCGCCAGCATAACCAGAGCCACCATAGTGCTGATGATAATAATCGAGCACATGCACATTATAAGTAATTATTTTTAGATTATTATTAGCATCAATAACCTCAGTATTGCTACCAAATTGCACAAAGCGGCCAAGCATTGGCAAACCCACCATTATTGCTAGTAATGGGTAGATAAGAAACTTGCGTCTGCGAAAAATCCAATGGGTAAGGAACAAAATATTTACAATAACTAAAATAGGATATGCCAATCCAAAGAATGAAATTGGCCAAAACACCTCGGGGCTAATCCACTGAGCCATATATGATAATAATAAACTTAGAATAAATATCCAGTTTATTAGTCGCATAATATATCCTATAAACCCTATTCGCTGACGTTCCATAATTAAAGCTCTTTGCTTCTATTAAATAGTTTTTGCTTTTCGTCCTTTGTTAAACCTTCATAACCTTGTTGTCTAACTTTTTCAAGAATAATATCTATGTCTTTCTGCTCTTCTTGCTTATGTTTATTATACTCTTCGTCAGTTGATTTCTGAGTATCATTCTTTGTATAAGAATCGTTTACTGTAGAGGTAAATTTAGGCTTTTTACTAAACAGACCTGAGAAAGGGCTTTTATAATTCATTCCAGATTGCTGTTTCATCATCATAATACTAAGATAACCAAAGCCAGCACCACCAATATTACTAATTCGGTGCTCCTGCCCCTCACTCATAATACTCATTAGATCCAAAGCTATTAGAACTAGAGCTACCCATTTAATTTTAACTCTGCCAATAAGAACCATCACTATTTCCATATTGGGAGCGTAAGTTGCCGCAGCAGCTAACAATCCAATTGCACCAGCTCCTATAAATGCTGATATTCCAATTGGAGTAAGCATAAGTTCACTAAAATTTATAGCAAAAACTCCAAAACCTACTGTTGCTGATAGTATAAAAGTAGAAAGCACTTTTTGTTCTCCCAAATTCTGCTTTAAAAGAAAACCTCCAAAGTAAATCAAGTAAACATTATAAAGAATATGCAGAATATTATCTCCAGCAATAAGAGAAGCTACTAAACTTATTGCCATCATAATAACAATTAGCTTATTAGTATTATAAAAATTCTTATAATAATCCTTTATATTTCCCCCTTGCATGGGATTGTTTGTATTAAACATATATTTTAACTATTTAAAAAAGTAATTAGTAGGTAGTCAATACTAATATTTTTTAGCTGCACTAGATCTTCTATTACCAACGTTACCTTTACTTCTACTTGCTCCTTCCGAGCGTTTATTATCATTTGATTTTCTAGAATCTCTATTTCCTTGCTTGCTGCTAGAATTTCTATTTACAGAACCTCCACTTTTCTTCTTATTACGATTTTGGCGTGGCGGTCTAGTTTGCTTTTCAGGGCTATCATCTATCTCATCTACAAAAGGATGATCCGTAACAACATCAATTTTCTTACTAATAAGCTTTTGGATATCTTTAAGAAAAGCTCTTTCGTCGGGCTGGCAAAAAGAAATTGATATACCACTAGCACTAGCCCTACCAGTACGACCAATACGATGCACATATGTTTCAGAAACTGCTGGCAAATCATAATTTACTACCAGAGCCAATCCAGAAACGTCAATACCACGAGCAGCAATATCAGTAGCTACTAGCACGTGAGTTTGACCTTCTTTGAAATTCTTTAATGCTCTTTGTCTTGCACTTTGCGACTTATTTCCATGAATAGCCTCGGCTTTTATGTTGGCACGATTTAGCAATTTCACTATTTTATCAGCCCCATGTTTTGTTCGCGAAAACACCAAAACAGAATAATAATTTTGCTCCTGCAAAAGGTGAATCAACAATTTAGATTTAGCTTTCTTAACCACATAATATAGTGATTGTTCAACTTTTTCGGCAGTAGGTTTTTCAGGGTTAATGGTAACTTTCTCTGGATGACCAAGTATTTGGCCCGAGAGCTTAACAATGTCAGGAGGCATTGTTGCTGAAAAGAATAATGATTGTCTTTTGCGAGGCAAAAGAGCCATAATTCTTTTAATATCATGGATAAAACCCATATCCAACATGTGATCTGCCTCATCTAGCACCAAAAATTCAATGTGTTTTAAAGTGATTAATCCTTGACCTATTAAATCCAATAATCGCCCAGGAGTAGCTACTAAAATATCAATTCCTTTTCTTAATTCATTGGTTTGAGAACCTTGCTTCACCCCACCAAAAACTACAGTATTTCGTAGTCCTGTATTTTTTCCATATTTGGTAAAACTATCATCAATTTGTATAGCAAGCTCTCGTGTAGGAGTTACTATTAAAGCTTTGATTTTTCTACCACCTTGATTTCTTTGTCTATTTTGATATAATTGCTGCAAAATAGGAATTGCAAAAGCTGCAGTTTTTCCTGTACCAGTTTGCGCACAACCCAATAAATCCTTTCCTTTTAAAAGAATAGGTATTGACTGCTCTTGAATCGGTGATGGTTTTTCGTAACCCTCATCTCTTAGAGCATCAAGTATTGGTTCTATTATATTTAGTTCTTTAAATGTCATATTTTAATAATAATTAGTTGGCAAAGGTAATCTATTTGTGTAAGCGCAATAAAAACATGTATTACTACAAATTAATGCAATAATATACTAGTGCTGCTAGAAGTGTAAGTTTCTCAAAAGACCATTAGAATTCATACATATATTCACATACAGTAAACAGCCTATTTTGTACTAAATTGGAGAATTAAGCACTAAAACCTAAACTGTTTTTTCTGCCAATATTTAATAAGGATAAAGCCAAACAGCATACCGCCAAGATGGGCAAAGTGAGCAACATTATCAGTTGCACTATTACGAATACCAGAGAATAGCTCAAGAGCACCAAAAGCTAAAACAAACCATTTTGCCTTCATTGGAAAAAGGAAGTATATATATATAATTGCATTGGGGAAAGTCATTCCAAAAGCCAAGAGTAATCCATAAACAGCACCAGAGGCTCCAACTACAGGAGTATTTATTATACTATTAAGCCCTCCCATATTTACATCAGTCCAGTTGCGACCACTTTCAACAATTGCCGTTCCTTCTCGTATAATATATTCTATGGTTTGCGCATCCAATTCCGAAGCGTAATTCATATATTGGATTTGCATAAACAATAACTGAACTACACCTGCGCCGATACCTGCCACCATATAGAATGTAAGGAATCGTTTTGGACCCCATATATTTTCCATATTAGCACCAAACATCCAAAGGGCAAACATATTGAAAAGAATATGAGAAAAACCACCATGCATAAACATATAAGTAATAATTTGATGTGGCATAAAATAAGGCGACGTAAAATAATGCAATGCAAAATAATGCTCCAGATTAAAGAAATTGCCAAGACTCATTGTAGCAAGAAAGAATAATACATTTACTATTATTAAGTTCTTTACTATTGGTGGAAGCATTTGGTAGCCTCCCATTCTTATTTGACTCATATTATATATTTTTCAATTTTCTATTCATTAAAATCTATCGGCCAACTCTTGTGCTGATAAATATGACATTATTCTATTTCCAGAAGGAGAGAAATCCTGCTGTTTAGCATATCTAAAAGCCTCCATCAATGCGTTAATCTCCTCATAACTTAGCCTTTTACCTCCATTAACAGAAAGATTTTTAGCCATCGACAGTACCATATTCTGATGTTTATCCAATTGAAGATTAATTTGATTATTCTTATAATGCTCCAACATTCCTTCAAAAACAGTTTGAACAGATTCTTCATTAAATTCAGGTGGAGCACCTTTAACTTCTATTTCACCCTCATCATTCTTATTCATTTGAAAACCCAGCTTATGAATCTCTTCCCAAAGCTCATTTATTATATCTAAATCATTGGCAGAAAAACTTATTATTTCAGGAAATAATTTTTTCTGACTAACAGGTTTTGCATTCTCCATCATCGCACTAAACCTATCAAAGAGCACTCTTTCGTGAGCCCCCTGCTGATCAATCAACCAAAGGCCGTCCTCATAAGGCATAGCAATATATTTATTAGCAACTTGGAAATATAATAATTCTGACAAATCTATATCCTTAGAAAACACATCACTCTGCACTTGGGAGGAGCTCATTCCCGATTCAACAGTAGTAGCTTCATCTTGATACAGCTTCTGCCAATTCTCATGATTATTTTGTTGGCGCTCATCCATTTCTGAAGGATGCCAATTTGGGTCACTCCTTGTATTTCCATCCAAGGGTTTTCCCATAGGATTACTAAAGGGATTATAGTCAGGGTTATGATATATTTCTGGCTGTTTAACTTCGGCTCCAGGAGGCAGTGGCGCATGATCAAAACTCCTCTCCGTTTCAAAATCCAAGATAGGACTAAAGGCAAATTTACCAAGAGTCATTTTTACAGCGGCACGTAATAAGGAGTAAATTGCTTTCTCATCCTGAAAATTTACTTCCGTTTTTGTGGGGTGAATATTCACATCCACTTTTTCGGGATCAATAGTGAAATTTATAAAATATGAAGCAAAAGCACCACTAGGAATTAATTCCTCAAAAGCAGCTTGCACTGCATGGTTGAGATAAGGATGCCTTATATATCGCTTATTTACAAAGAAATACTGCTCACCACGGGTTTTACGAGCAATTTCTGGCTTTCCTACAAAACCCGAAATTTCTACTACATCTGTTATTTCATTTATATTAAGAAGCTTCTCATTTAATCCCTTTCCAAATAAATCAAT
>JAOZSY010000051.1:0-1125 GCA_029939445.1 Bacteroidales bacterium | reverse complement strand
ATTTCTATTTGTGTGCCAATTTCATCTTCTTGTCGCTTTGTTCGAACTTCCACTTGTGCAATTGCAGCAATGGAAGCAAGGGCCTCTCCACGAAAACCCATTGTTTGAATAGAAAATAAATCTGAAGCCTTTGTAATCTTAGATGTAGCATGCCTTTCGAAGCTCATACGAGTATCAGTAGCCGACATTCCACTTCCATTATCAATTAGCTGAATCAAGCTCTTACCAGCATCTTTTACTATCAATTTAATATCGCTAGCACCTGCATCTATAGCATTTTCTATAAGCTCCTTAACAGCCGATGCAGGGCGTTGTATAACCTCACCTGCAGCAATTTGATTGGCCACCGAATCAGGAAGTAAATTTATTATATCCGACATATTTTTAACTATTCAAATACCAAATTATTCCACCAACGATTACTGCCAATAGAGCAAATAATAACACTTTATTTAGGGAAGTATTATTTTTATTGAAATCAGATTTCGATTCGCGATGCAAACCCCATCTATATTTCATCTCACTTTTAAAATCTTCAGCATCAAAATCGTAATTCTCTTTTTTACGCATAGATTTCTCCAAACGGCGTTTGCGCTCATCCTCTTCAGGATTATAATAACGCGATTTGAAGTTAAATTGCTTGGGTTGCCGACTTTTAAACATTGTTACTTTCATATCACAAAAGTATTACTTTTTTTGTTCTACTATCATTATAAAAGGCTTTATTAACATGCTAGGCAAATAAATAATAACACATAGTATAAATAGTTGTCAAGTTGAAGCTTTATTGAGCTTAGTTTACCTTAATCTATCAATAATTATATCAGCAACTCTAAAAGAATTGGCATAAATTGTCCACGTATAAGTTACACTTCCTCCTGTGGGAAATGAGCTGCCATCAGTAATATACAGGTTATCTACATCGTGAGCCTTGCAATTGGAGTCCAAAACAGAGGTTTTGGGATCATCACCAAATCGGCATCCTCCAGCCTGCAAATTTGGAGGTGGAAGAGTTCCAATATTCGAATAAATATCCTTACAATTCATTTCCTCCAATATTTTCTCGCATTCTTGAGCCATTATTTCCCCCACTGCCACATCATGCTTATTATGTTGTAATCTCAC
>JAOZSY010000237.1 GCA_029939445.1 Bacteroidales bacterium | reverse complement strand
ATTAACTGGGCTGTAAAGCCTACAATATACCAACATTTTGTAGGTGGCGAAACCATCAGTAGTTGTGATGCAGCAATTGCTAAACTTGGTAAATATAATGTGAAATCTATTCTTGATTATTCTGTTGAGGGCAAAGAAGATGCTGAAGATATACGCTTAGCATTTGAGGAAACTTTAATGGCAATAGAAAATGCTAGTAAGAATTCTGATATACCATTTGCAGTATTTAAACCCACAGCAATGGGGCGCTCTATAATCCTCGAGAAAGCTAGCTCTGGAGAAGAAATGAATGAGCAAGAAACCGCAGAAAAGGAGCTATTTTTGGATAGAGTTCACCAATTATGCAAAAAAGCTCATGAGGTAGATATTCCTATCCTTATTGATGCCGAACACTCTTGGTATCAGAATATTATTGACTATGCTACAAATACAGAGATGGCAAATTTCAATAAGGAAAAAGCCATTGTTTTTAACACTTTTCAGATGTATCGCCACGATAGGTTAGAATACCTTGATGAGTCATATAAGATGTCTCAAGCAGGGGGTTATTTCTTAGGAGCAAAATTTGTTCGTGGGGCTTATATGGAAATTGAGCGCGAAAGAGCAGAGAAAAAAGGTTATCAAGACCCCATTCAGCCAGATAAAGAAACTACAGATAAAGATTATAATGCAGCAATAAGATATTGCCTTGAGCGTATTAAAAATATTAAGATTTTTAACGGAACACATAATGATGATTCTACACAATTGATGGTTGATTATATGTGCGATCATAATATTGCTAAGGATGATGACCATTGCTGGTTTTCGCAGCTTTATGGTATGAGCGATAATATTAGTTTTAATGTTGGCAAAGAAGGATTTAATGTTGCCAAATATCTTCCTTACGGACCAGTAAAACATGTAATGCCATACTTATTGCGCCGTGCTGAGGAAAACACCTCTGCACAAGGACAATCAACTCGTGAGTTGGACTTTATTAAACAAGAGAAAAATCGTAGAAAAAAATCTTCATAATCATGAAAAAAGGCTTTCTTTCAAAAGGAAGCCTTTTTTGATTTATAGAACGCCTTTTGTAAAATCTATAATATTATAATTTTCCAACTATTAGATTTTGTGTTTTTGGCGCCTTGTAATTGTACATAATAGATACCCTTACTAAGCCTACGAATGTTTATCCTATTTGCACCTTGCAATACATATTCACTCATCACTACGCTTCCTGTCATATCAATTATTAAGAGTCTATTATATTTATTGGTAGTTAAGGATATCGTTAATATCTCATCATTTATAGGGTTTGGGAATATATTTACATAATCATTAGTTTGAGAATTGCCTACCGATAAATGTGCCAAATTAAGCTGTTGTTCTGCTGTTAGTTTCCTTTTGGTAATAAACGGCTGAATACCATAAGGAGCATGATTAGCAACATTATTGCTAGTATAACTACTTAAAAAAGCAAGGGTGTCGTAGCCATTATCTAAAGTATAAAAAGTATCAATACTCACTGCTGGGGATATCAAATTACGAAATCCATTTGCAATATTCATTTGATAGTTTACCGTAAAAATAGAGTTAAGTAAAGTATCAATATTTTGAGAATACTTTTTGGCATACCTATTAATCCCCAACACTCTAGTATATAGAGGCCGAGCAGTATTTCCGTGTTGTGCCCAATCATAAATATTTCTATTACTCCAGTCTCTACTAACCCAATCTATGCCCAATGTATTATCAGTATCATAAGGGATATATTCAAACCATGCTTTTGTGGTATTATAGTATAAATAGAAGTTGTTTTTATTATAAGAATACCCATCCCAATGTCCTGTAAGCACCTCTAGTGCTAGCTGCCTTAAATACGATTCAATATTAATATAACTAGCAATATTATTATCAAAATCGGCATCAGAACTTGTATTCAAGAAGCTAATAAAAGCGTTAAGATTAGTTCTATTATTAGCGGACTCATTGGTTTTTAATTCATAAATATCATTATTATACACCTCGCTAACAATAGCCAAATCGGCACCATTGGAGCTGCCATAGGTGCATTTATATAAGTTGCCAGTTTTATTTGCAAACCTACTCATAAGAAAAGTTTTGTCAATTTGTTCCACGCTAGAATATAAACCCATATAAGTATTATTGATATATAGCTTAATGTGGTTAACTCTAGCCACGGGAACGTTATACTCACGATACATATTCATAACCAGGTGTTCTCTAACACAAGATGGATCGTTTGTTTCTGCCTTTAGGTTAAGTTTTTTCAAACCAAAAAATTTCTGATCTTCAGTAAATTTTTCAAAATGGAGTTTTATGGATTTTTTATCCTTAGTACGAGAAGTATTGCCTCTTAGCCTAATGCCCATATCCAGATAGCTAATATTGGTACCATCGCTAGATTTGTACACAGCCGTAGCATGCCTATATGTATTACTATAAACGCTATCAATCATAATTAGATAATCGGCACTATCCATTGTAACTTCTATTGTTGGCACAAAAGTTTGCACATATTCTTCTCCAAAAATAGGATTGTAAATTTGTGCAATTATTTTATTATTTGAAAATAATATTACTAAAAGTAAAATATTCAGTTTTATTAAATTTATCATCATTATATGTGTATTTCTTAAAAAATTATTAAGCTTCAATGAAAAATGCCTCTGGGAAATTAATAAAGAACAATCTATCTGTGGCTCGAGTAGTGGCAGTATAAAGCCATCGTAAATACTCCTTATCCATTCGCTCTTCGGTCATATAACCTTGATCTACAAATACAGTATGCCATTGTCCGCCTTGAGTTTTATGACATGTAAGAGCATAGGCAAACTTCACTTGCACAGCATTAAAATACTGATTTTGACGAATTAATTCCTTACGTTTTGATATTGTAGGTACTTCCATATAATCCTCCATCACCGCTTTATATAGCTTATTATTATCTTCATAACTTAATGCTGGGGTTTCCCTATCGAGGCTATCAAGTAATAATTTAATTTCCACCTCACGCTCATCGGGATAATCCACAAGGCGTACAACCACATCGGCAAAAAGGAAACCATACATCTCTTCCATTTTCTGTACCGACATAAGCTCCATAATATCTCCATTGGCAAGAAATCCTGCTTTAGAATCATCTTCCAACCAAAAATAATTATTCTTAACCACCATTAGGTAATCACCAGCATTAATCTTCTCTTCGCGAAAAAGTATGCGATTCCTAATTGCTTCATTATATTGATTTGCTCGTTTATTGGATCTTGTAATTATAACTGTATTATCAAATCCCTGAAAATCGTATGCCGATTGCAGCTCATCAATAAGTTCAATCCCTGGTAAGTTTATGACATCTTTTTGCCCATAAATATCAAAAAATGGAGGGAGATATTTCTCGTCGCTAATATGCTGACGTAGCAAGGTTGCATTTGATAAAATTCCAGATTGCTCATCTTGTCGTACCACCTCATCAAGCTCTATATTCAGTATATCAAGACTAAAGGCGTTTTTAAGATATTGTAGGTCTAATGCTGGGCTCATGGGAATTCCAACTGGAGGAAGCTGAGCTGTATCTCCAATAAAAATTAGCTTACAGCCCTTATTATTATACACATACTCCATAATATCATAAAGTAGATTCCTTCCTCCGCCTTTTGAGCTAGATGTTTCGTCGGGAATCATTGAGGCTTCATCAATTATAAAAATGGTGTTTTTAGTTTTATTTTCTTTAAGGCTTAATAATAAGCCACCACCCGCACCAGTAACGGCAAAATAAATGCTTTGGTGAACTGTAGCCGCTCTAAAACCTGAATACTTACTCAAAACTTTAGCAGCACGGCCAGTAGGTGCCATAAGCCTAAACCCCTGAAAGTTTTTTCGAAGATGCCTTGCTAGAGCCGAAACTATTGATGTTTTACCAGTGCCGGCATAACCCTTTATAATAAATAACCCTCTTTGATATTTAT
>JAOZSY010000236.1 GCA_029939445.1 Bacteroidales bacterium | reverse complement strand
TATGGCTCTTCTCCATAATATGGAGCTGATCCAAAAGTTCTATGTGCAGAAATTATACTTATTGCAGTAGAGAATCCCTTATATTGTTTTTGTTGATAAGGACCTGCTAAATTCATATATTCAAACTTACTAAGATGCATACCGAAATATGTCCCCGTTCTGCCATTCCATCCTGCTAGATAATTTCCTGCAGAACGAGCTGTCGCATACTTACCATCTAATAAACGTCCTGTCATTGGTCCAAAAGGAGCATACTTAAGATTTGTTTTAATATCAAATTTATATTTTTTATCTGCAGTACTCGATTTTGAATTATTTCCAATTTCTTTTAAATCCAGATCCATAGCTTCAGTATGTAAATTAGAAATTATATTTTCCCAAGATTTTTTAAATAAAATTTTACCTTCTTCCTTTTTTGTCCCAGGATTAACAAATTCATCCCAATGTTCCGTTTCTCCCATTTTTTCTCCACCTGCAGAGGTATTATCTTTACTATGATTCTTTTCAATATTTTTCATAGCGTCATCACCTTTCCCTTTATGCTTATACACTCCATTATCGCCATCATTATATACTTTTAATACATTTCCATCTTCATCAGTATGCGTTGATGGGTTAGCTGCTGACATTCCTGTAGGATCAATCAAAGCAATTGGATTACCAAGTACATACATATACGGAGAAGTACTAGGATACATATCACTCAACGGATCCACACTAAGCCAAACACTCAAATCACTACTATAATACCTAGCTCCAAAGCTATGGACTGAGCTTGTCGAAGTGTAATCAAAACCAGTCTTACTATCTCGCTCCTTACCAGTAAACTTATAGCGGATGTCGTGGCTGTTAGCGTTAGTATTCCATACATCGCCAAGCCTTTGCTTAGTCGTGGCGTGGCTTAGAGCCACACTGCGACTTGCTATGGAAATAGTATTGTAATGATATTGAGTTATTAGTTTATTCACATTGCTAAAATAGTCATATTCATAATTCATATTACCAAAAGGATAATAGGCGCATGATATAATTGGTAAAAAATTGGTAGAATTTGCATCATAGATATAATTAGCATTCTTTACAAAACCATAAAAGAAAGCAAATACATAATCATATAGCCACGATGGATTATCATATTGATATGGACTATTATTGCTTTGGTTTTTGATCATTTATACATTGTATTATAATTCAAATATAGTTATTTTTTTATGAACTTAGTATTGAAATATTCTGTTTTAGAGTTATCCAAATATCTCCAATACTTTTTCTTCATATTTTTGCATATTTACTGCTTTCTTAATCTTTTTATAAACCTTAGGCTGGTTTTCAAAATTATAGGAAAAGTATTCCCAAAAGGTTTGCATTTTCTTTAGAATATGTGATTTTTCGAGTTTCTCATTATAATGGTATAGAATATCATCATGAAATTCACGAAGTGTTTTAAGTTTATGCTCAGCTTCATATTGTATTCCATTTAGCTCATTTGCAAGAAAAGGGTTTTGCAATAATCCTCTGCCAATCATTATTTTATTTGGCTTATGGCCTAGTATTTCCGAGAGCTTATCATAATCAGCAATATTATTTATATCACCATTATATATAAGCTTATTTTTTGATTTAGATAGTACACTATTAAAGTATTTTGGGCTAGCACTACCTTTATACATTTGCTTTGCAGTACGTGCATGAATAATAATTTCTTGTAATTCATGATTATTGAAAATATTTATGAGCTCATTAATCTCATTTTTACTATCGAAGCCTAATCGGCATTTTATGGAAAGTGGGATTTCTATATTTGGAATTATTTCTGATAATAGTTCGTTAATTATTTCAGGAGATTTTAAAAGCCCAGAACCAAATCCTCGTTTATATACCATAGGATAGGGGCAAGCCAAATTCCAATTTACAGATGTATAGCCTTGTTCTTGTAGCTTTTTTGTATGCTTAATAAATAAACCCAAATCCTTACCCAATAGCTGTGGAATTAAATCTATCTTCTTATTATTATCTGGTAATAAGTCATTTATAACAGAGTTTTTAGGATCTTTATTTGGCTCAAATCTAAGGTATGGCGCATAGTATTTATTTATTCCACCAAAGTGCTTATTATGTAATCGTCGGTATATAGCATCGGTATATCCTTGTAATGGTGCAAATAGTACTTTTATCATATTGCAAAGTTAATAATTTTGCTCATAAAAGAAATTTTATAAATACAGTAATTTAATTTATGTTATTTATAATTATTTGTTTAGTTTTGATAAATTAGATTTACATAAAATATATCATCATTATGAGAAATATAGTATTATTTTTTTTGACATTTTTTGCATTTGTATTGAACTCTTGCAATAATATGGAAGTTCCAAAAAAGCAGTCAGAGGAAGGAACAAAATTTATGGCAGTAGACCTGTTTCCTACATCAGAGCGGCCTGTTGGGCAAAAAGATGTTATAGAATTGAGAACAGAGGCAATAGATACTGTGAGAATTGGATTTATTGGACTGGGACAAAGAGGAACAGGAGCTATATTTCGTTATACAAATATTAAAGGTGTTAAAATAGTCGCTATATGCGATATTATTCCTGAATATGTGGATATTGCTCAAAAGAGAATTAGTGATGCCAATTTGCCAAGAGCTGATGAATATGCTGGTGAGCAAGATTGGAAAACTATTTGTGAGCGTGATGATATAGACCTTATTTATGTAACTACAAACTGGATGCTACATACTCCTATTGCTAAATATGCTATGGAGCATGGTAAACATGTAGCAGTAGAAGTTCCGGCTGCTCTTACTATTGATGAATGCTGGACTCTTGTTAATACTTCTGAAAGAACGCAGAAACATTGTATGATGCTTGAGAATTGTAATTACGATTTCTTTGAACTTACTACTTTGAATATGGCTCAAAAGGGTTTATTTGGTGAAGTAAAACATGTTGAAGGGGCTTATATTCATGACCTCCGTTGGTTGAATTTTGCTGAAAACGAAAATGATTTTACAGGATATGTAAATAATTGGCGACTTGAACAAAATGCTAATAATAATGGCAATTTATATCCTACTCATGGTTTGGGTCCTATTTGCCATATTTTGAATATCCATAGAGGTGATAAAATGGAATATCTTGTATCAATGTCTACAAATCAGTTTGGAATGACAAAGTATGCTGAGGAAAAATATGGAAAGGATTCTCCTGCAGCAAATCGCGAATATAAAGAGGGAGATATGAATACTACTATCATAAGAACTCATAATGGTAAAACTATTATGTTGCAACACGATGTTGCTAGCCCTCGCCCTTATAGCAGACTGCATACTATTAGTGGAACAGAGGGTTTTGCTCAAAAATATCCTAAAACAGGAATAGCTCTGGAGCCTCATGCTCACTCTTATGTTTCGGATACAGAGTTTGATTCCTTAATGTTGGCATATAAGCATCCTATAACAAAGGAATATGAGGAGAAGGCTAAGGAAGTTGGTGGCCATGGAGGCATGGACTTTATAATGGATTCAAGGTTGATTTATTGCCTTAGAAATGGCTTGCCTCTTGATCAAGATGTTTATGATGCCGCGGAATGGTCATCAATAATTGAGCTATCTATTAAATCTGTAGAAAATCAAAGTATGCCTGTTCATATTCCTGATTTTACTCGTGGTGCTTGGAAAAAGAACTTAAAAGTAACTTATTATCAATAAAATATGGATTTAGTTACTATTGTAAATCATTTTAATATTGATGGTGATATATCAAATATAACTTCATTTGGAAGTGGGCATATTAATACTACATATAAGGTTGAAACTATTGGTAATGGATTTGACTATTTGCTTCAGTCAATTAATACTGATATTTTTAATAATATTGATAGTTTATCTAGTAATATTACTCGTATAACATCTCATATTCAGGGCAAGTTATCTTTAGTTTTTCCTACAGAGGAGATTTATAGTAGAAGTATTACCGTTGTTAAAACTAAAGCTGG
>JAOZSY010000235.1:1792-4018 GCA_029939445.1 Bacteroidales bacterium | reverse complement strand
TAACAGCAAAAGTATCTATATTGAAAGCATAATAATTTTTAATTGTAACACCAACAGAATCTGTTGTAGTGGCAAAATTATTATAATCATCATGAATTATATCTGTAACTCGTACTCCTGTAGAAAGAACAATATTTACAGTATAGTCTTCAACTTCGCTATATACAGAAGTTCCACAAGGCTGATCATAATTTGTATATGTACTATAAGTATTTCTTATTCTCATTCTATGGTTGCCAGGTGTAGCATTACTAGGAATAACTATATTTGCATTATAGCTGCTACCAGTATAATTGTATAATGAGAACACCTGTTCTCCACTATCGTAAAAGTCACCATCATCATTAAAATCAATCCATACATATAAATTAATGTCATTTGGATAATTAAATTGCACATATAAATTGTAACTATTATCTTGATATAAATCTGTACTAAGGTATGTATGGTCTTCGTACCCATAACTAGAATATGAGCTCGAATTATTAATGGTATTTAGTTGCATATTAGTAATGTATATTGGGCTATTATTATTTGCCTCTGCACTACAATATTGAGCCATCACATTCTGATTTAGAAAAAATAAACTAAAAACCAGAATTGATATTCTTATCGTGTTTTTTAAATATTTCATAGTTTTAAATTTTTAGAGATTAATTATTTTTTACTAAAACCAAAATACCCGCTTGACCGTCAATGGTGTATTCAATGGTAATAAGTGTATTATTATTTTTCAAGCTAGTGCTTGTTACAGAAAATGATTTCCCATTTATTGTTTGATCAGCAAAAGTCAAATTATTAGACTTTAACTTACCAATAATATGAGAGTCGGAATTGCCTCCCATATTATTAAAGCTAAGTTCCATATTTACTGTTTCAGAAGAAACTATTTCTTCATAGTATTCTACTTTAGTTCCACTTGGATAAGGAAAAATATATTCTCCACTCCAAAAACCATCAAGTATATTTGCTTGATTGAATACAATTATTTTTCTGCTATCACTACCTTCGTTACCTTCTGTATCGGTAACACTATAAGTAATAATCTTTTCTCCTGTGTTGTCAACATCAAGGCTGCTAACACTTACATTAGCCGTTATGTCGCCATCTTTATCATCGAAAGCGGCAAAACCTGGTTCAATAAATTCACTATTAAGCACATGATCCATAGTGCTTTCGCCCTTGAGCATAACCGTTGGTGCGGTTTCGTCCTTAGCACAAGAAAAAATTCCTAACAAGGACACCACTAAAATTGAGAGTATTATTTTTTTCATAATATGTATATTTAAGTTTTTTATAATTTATATGTAACTCCTAGCATTATTGAAAAAACATCCCTTTTAATTTCACTATTTATATATGAGGATGTTGTTTCGTTTATATCAGAAAGACCAATTCTATAACGTAAATCAAAAGTGTAAATAATCTTTCCATCTCCTATGTCTAGGCCAGCACCTATTATTGCTCCATAATCACTACTAGCAACTCTATTTCCCATATCAGAAAATTCATTTGTGTAAATAATATCTCCGTTAAATTTATTTAATGAAGTGTTTAGTGAGTTGGTTTTCATATTGAAGCTATAATCCCCGCCAAGATATATTCTAGGCGAAACTCCAGCTACTGCATCCACAATATTGTAGGAAATAAGAATGGGGATACTCAATTGATTAGTAATAATACTGCTGTTAATAATAGGGTTTTTTAAAGCGTCATTTTCTGCAGAATAAAAATACTCTGGGTCAGTATTAGCTGCACCTGTATTAGAGAATAATACTTCGAGGCTTACACTAAGGTAACTTTTTATATTGAAGCTTGCGAAAGCCCCAACTTGATATCCAGGCTGTGAGCTGCCAATAGATACTTTATTTATAGTGGTAAAGGAACCACTTGCTAAACCTCCTCTTGCTCCAAAAGACAATTTGCTTTGTTCTTGAGCATGCGTATTGAAACTGAAGGCAAATAGAAATAATAAGCCCACGTAAAAATACATATGCCAATTTCTGGAATTGTATTTATTTTTCATAGAAATGTGATTTAGGTGATCGTGATTTTTTATTTGACTACAAATGTAATATAGACCACACCCAAATTGATATAGGTAAATTACCTATTTTGTATATTTTTCATAGGACTATTTAGATGTTTATACTTAGCTAATGATATGTATATAATTGTTATACTGTACTTTATGAGTATAGCATTTGTTTAAAATACACCTTTACA
>JAOZSY010000235.1:0-1692 GCA_029939445.1 Bacteroidales bacterium | reverse complement strand
AATTAATACCATTATACTTACAAAACTTACTGTTTTAAGATCTTTTGGGTGGATAATACTTTATTATTATCCATAATTTGTATAAAATAAATACCTTTATCTAATTCTTGAAGATTTATTATGCCCGATTTAATAATTATTGCTGACTGAACTAATTTTCCCTCAATATTATAAATCATAATATTAGTATCACTAATACTATTATCAATATCTACAGTTATAAAATCAGAAAATGGGTTTGGAGAAATCTTAATTTTATCATTTATTACTTGCTTATTAATACTACTCATCAAAGGATTAAAGAGCCAAATATATGCATGTGGGAATTCTCTGCGCCAATACCATTCGCTATGTTGCCCATCGGCATGGGTTACATATTTTATTTCTGAATTAGTAAATCCTGCATTCAATAGAGTAGATTTCATTTGACTGAGCTTAGGAATCATACTTGCACTTTCTTGCTGCCCTGCCATTAAATAAAAACTCATATTATACTGCTTTCCTTTATTCTGAACATGGGTATAAGCACTATCCGAAAACCAAAACGAAGGTGAAAAAACACCTACTTTGCTAAATACATCTTGATGCTCAATGGCAGCATAAAAAGAGATTAAGGCACCCAAGGAGCTACCCATAATTCCTGTATTATCTCTTTCGGTTTTTGTTCTATAATTACTATCGATATGTGGTTTTAGCGTGGATACAATAAAGTCGGTATATTCATCGCCTTGGCCACCACCATACTGTGTATTTATCCATGCCGAATATTCATCAATGCGGTAAGCACCACCATTATCAATACCTATAATTATAACTCCATTATCGCCATCGTCGAATAATGAATTTAACGATTCGTCAACTTCCCATTCGCCAGAGAAACTTGTATTCGCATCAAAAAGATTTTGACCATCTTGCATATACATAACGGGAAAGCTATCGGTAGTTTGAGAATAATTTTTAGGCAAATAAACCCAAATCCTTCGTGTACGTCCGAGTTGTGGAATACTGAAATTAGCATCCATAATAAAAACATTATCTGCAGCGGTTCCACTACTGCTACCACCATCCTTCCAGCCGGCAATACTAAGATTTACAGATTGTGAACCCCCTGAGTAATTTAAAGTTCTATTGGATATTTCGCCACCGGCAGAAGTGCCTTCCACGGTAGCCCAATCGCCACGAGTAAACTTAAATTCAATATTGCCAGTACTTGGCGAAAAAGTAATTTGATATGTTCCGTTTCCATTATCAGTTAGGATATAATTAGTATCGCTAGGATCCCAACTATTAAAACTACCCGCAATATAAATATCAGATCCTGCAGGTGTATTTGCAGGGATAGATGTGATGTTTATAGTTAGCTGAGCAAAAGCAGTCTTACTTAACAGCATTGTTAGCATTATGGTAATAATTAATGGAGATAATTTCATTGTTTCTATGGTTCTTATTGTCAATAAATATTTATTCTTTTAGACAATCCGTTTGATAATTAAAATTTTGGAAACCCCAAGGCTCACATACAGAAAAGGCAATCTAAGGAAAGTATTAATATTTAGACTTTACTCTTATCGCTAACATTCCATAATGCAATTGTAGATGCTGCAAAAAATAATACTAAAATCAGATTTAAAAATCCTCCCATAATTACAATTCTAATACTTCCCGATAAATACTTCGCAATTATCCCTTGAG
>JAOZSY010000234.1 GCA_029939445.1 Bacteroidales bacterium | reverse complement strand
ACTTGCCTTTTCCAATATAATAAACTATCCAAAGTCCATCTTTTACACCCTTATTATAACTCTCCTGCTTTACTAAGTCACCTTTTATTTTGTCAAAAAACTTCCAAACACCATCTTTCTTTTTCTCATAATAAAGACCTGTAGATTGCTGATTGCCATTTATATAATAAGTAACAACTTTAGCCTTTTTCCCTGTTTCAGAAAAAGTCATTATGCTCTTCTTCTTTCCATTTGGGAAATAATAAATAAATTTTCCTACTTCATATCCTTTCTCAAATTGCCCTTTATAACGCAGATTGCCATTATCATATTTTTTAGACCATTTGCCTATTTTCTGGCCATTGTCATCAATTCTGTTTTGAGCATTTATAGTAAAACTTATTACTATTGCTATAATTATACTTATGGTTTTTTTCATAATTACTATTTTAATATTATTGTCGCTAATCAGTCTTAAAACCAATTAAAAGCAATTATATTCTGAAAATATTTTTTTATCTTTAGCAAAAATAGCAAAATTTTCGCCAAGAACACTCAATACTATATTATTAAGCTAGCTAATTTAAATTTTAGTAACTAAAACTAAAATACTGTTTATCTTCTCTTTATGTTCAGCGTTTGTTCATTTTTGCCTTGATGCAAAAACGAACCAAAAAAATCAAGAGCGAAAAATCGCCTGCGCGCTCTTTCCAATTGATTTATTTTCAAATAAAGTAAGTGAATAAATGACAGTAGTTTATTCGAAAACCTATCGCTGTTTTTAAGGATTGAATACAGTATTAAACTTTTCTCCTTGTCATTAATTACAAACGTATACGCCTTTATTGAAAATAATTTCAATTGAAAATTCACAGCCTTTGCACCCACGCTTTTCGCTCAAGGCCAAGGCTTAATGCGCTAGTTTCTGCATATATCTAGGAAAATATGTAGTATCGTTCTTCTAATTACAGAAAACACTTCACATTAAAATACATTTTAGAATCAAAATAATAATTCTCATATTTTAAAACTCCGCATTAAATAACAGACTTAATGATAATTACAAATAGTATTATCCAACAACAATATTCACAATGCGCTTAGGAACAACAATAACCTTACGAATGGTTTTTCCATCGAGCCATTTTGCGGCCTGGTCTGCAGCAAGCACTGCTTTTTCGATATCGTCCTTGCCCATATCTATTGGCAGCTCAATCATAAATCGCATCTTACCATTAAACGAAACAGGGTATTTGAAATTGTTCTCTTTTACAAATTTCTCTTCAAAAACAGGGAATGTAGCTTCAGTAACACTATTAGCATTACCCAAAAGCGACCATATTTCCTCAGCAATATGTGGCGCATAAGGTGCTAGTAATACTGAAAGTGGCTCTATTATTTCACGCTTATTGCACTTTTGCTCCGCAAGCTCATTTACACAAATCATAAACGCACTTACTCCAGTATTAAAGCTAAAACGCTCAATATCATCCTCTATTTTCTTTATGGTTTTATGAAGTACTTTCAATTCATCAGCATTTGCTTTTTCGTTGCTAATCTCAAATTCGCTATTTTTATTATGCGATAGGTTCCAAAATTTTCTAATAAAACGAAATACACCTTCAATACCGTTGGTATCCCAAGGTTTAGCTTGCTCAATAGGTCCCAAAAACATCTCATAAAGGCGAAGAGTATCAGCTCCATACTTTTCAATCAGATCGTCAGGATTTTGAACATTATAAAGGCTCTTCGACATTTTTTCTACCTCATGTCCACAATTATATTTACCATCTTCGAGGATAAATTCAGCATCAGAAAACTCTGCCTGCCAATTTCTGAAAGCCTCTAAATCAAGTACATCATTCTCCACAAAATTAATATCTACATGTATTCGTTGAGTATCATATTCTTTTCTTAAGCCATAGCTCACAAACTTATTTGTACCTTTTACTCTATATACAAAGCTCGAGCGCCCCTGAATCATTCCTTGATTTATCAATTTCTTAAATGGCTCTTCTTCCACCACCATTCCCAAATCAAAAAGAAACTTATTCCAGAAGCGGCTATAAATTAGGTGACCTGTAGCATGCTCAGCACCACCAATATACAAATCTACATTCTTCCAATAGTTAATTGCCTCAGGAGAGAAATACTGATTCTCATTATTGGCATCCATATATCGAAGATAATACCCACTAGAACCTGCAAAACCAGGCATAGTATCATATTCTAGAGTATAGCCATCATCTGTTTTCCAATTTTCGGCACGAGCCAATGGTGGCTCACCACTTTCTGTGGGAAGGTATTTGTCTACCGGTGGCAGTTCCAATGGTAGTTTATCAAGAGGAAGCACATTTGGCATTCCTTCTTTATAGTAAACAGGGAAAGGCTCTCCCCAATATCTTTGGCGTGAGAATATGGCATCACGAAGGCGGAAATTCACCTTCTTTTCACCAATTCCCAACTCATTAATTTTTTTAATTGCTGCTCCAATAGCTTTCTTAACAGGCATTCCGTTCATAAAACCCGAGTTCATCATTTCACCATCCTTGGCATCATACGATTCTTCAGAAATATCGCCACCAGATACTACCTGTACTATAGGAATATCGAAATGCTTAGCGAAAGCATAATCGCGGCTATCGTGAGCCGGTACTGCCATTATAGCTCCTGTACCATATCCCATAAGCACATAATCGGCAATCCAGATAGGAACTCTGTCGCCAGAAAAAGGATGTATGGCGTAAGAACCTGTAAAAACACCACTAATACGTTTAACCTCTGTCATTCGCTCGCGCTCGGTGCGATTCTTAGCCATAGTAACATAAGCCTCAACATCGGCCTTATTATCTTCTTTTGTTAACTTATCAACCCACTCATGTTCTGGTGCAATAACCATAAAAGTAGAGCCATATAAAGTATCGGGGCGAGTGGTGAAAACCTCAAGATTTTCAGAATGCTCCTCAAGCTTAAATTCCACGGTAGCGCCAGTAGATTTCCCAATCCAATTGCGCTGCATTTCTTTCAAAGCATCGCTCCAATCCACCTTATCCAATCCATCGAGCAGGCGCTGCACATAAGCAGTAACCCTAAGGCTCCACTGTTTCATATTACGCTTTTCCACAGGATGTCCACCACGCACAGAAAGACCATCTTTAACCTCATCATTTGCCAAAACTGTTCCCAACTCTGGGCACCAATTTACAGCAGTTTCGCTTTGGTAAGCAAGGCGGTAGTTCATAAGTATTTCTTGCTGAGCTTTCCAGTTCATGGCTTTCCATTGATCGCCAGTGAACTTATCAACTTCATTGGAAGCTGCATCAATTTTCTGATTTCCATTGATGCCAAAAATTTGCTCCAAAAGAGTAATCGGTTCTGCTTTTCGGCTAGCATTATTATACCAAGAAGAAAATAGCTTTGTAAAAACCCACTGAGTCCATTTATAATACTTAGGATCAGAAGTTCTCACCTCACGACTCCAATCGTATGAAAAACCTATTTTTCCAAGTTGCTCTTTATACCTTTTGATATTAATTTCGGTGGTAACAGCAGGATGTTGACCCGTTTTTATGGCATATTGCTCAGCTGGCAAACCATAGGCGTCAAAACCCATAGGATGCAATACATTAAAACCTTTATGACGTTTGTAGCGAGAATAAATATCAGAAGCAATATAACCCAGCGGATGCCCAACATGCAAACCTGCTCCCGAAGGATAAGGAAACATATCTAGAACATAATACTTAGGCTTACTATTATCAATTTCAACCTTATAAGTTTGTTTTTCTTTCCAGTAGTCTTGCCACTTTTTTTCTATGTCAGAAAAGTTATAATCCATTGTATAATTGTTTTTATTTTGGTATGCAAAAGTAATAAAAAATGAACTGCCTTTTTTTGAGATTATACTTCTACTAATTGCAATAAGATTATTGCTTTTATAACAAATATTTATGAATTTTTTTGTTGAAAATGCACTTGGGTTTAATGGGGAAAAGTGGAGAAATCAATCCATTGAAAACTCCCTTTAGAGGAATACTTA
>JAOZSY010000050.1:11714-13746 GCA_029939445.1 Bacteroidales bacterium | reverse complement strand
TGCTTTTTAGTGGCGAGTATATTGTTGCTCTTCAGGCTAGCTCAGCTTATAAAGAGATGTCTGTTAAAGCAGCTTTAAAATCAGAAAATGATGTTATAGAACTGGTTACAAAATCATACTATGGTCTATTGATGGCATATAGAAATGAAAAAATCTTGGATGAAACACAGAAAGATATTCAGAAATCTTATGATGAAATTAGCGCTACACATGCTGCTGGTTTAGCTGATGAAGTGGATGTTGATCAGTTAGAAATAAACCTCCTAACAGTAACTAATTCTATATCGTCAGTAAAAAGACAAAAAGTAGTGGCAGAGAATATTCTAAAGTTTCAAATTGGTATTGATATTACGGATTCCATAAATCTTACTGATAGTTTGGAGTATATTTTTGATAATGCTAGTCTTAAGGCAATTTTTGGTCAACAGTTTGATGTTTCAAAAAATATTGATTACCAAATACTTCAAAATCAGAAAGAAATAACAGAGTTGAGTATGAAGCGAGAAAAATCTACTTTGCTGCCTTCTTTAAATGCTTTTTATGCACATAGTGTAAGTGGTCAAAACAATGATTTCGATGATTACTTTAATGGAAATCAGCAGTATTTTCAGTCAAATATTATAGGAATTGGCTTAAAATGGCAAATTTGGGGAAGTGGAACTCGATATAGCAAAATTCAACAAGCTCAATTGGAAGTTGATAAGATGCAAAATCAAGATTATTTGATGGAGCAGAGCCTCAACTTTAAAGTGCATCAAGCACGGACTAACTTGATTAACTATTATGAAACGTATCTTAAGGATCAGAAAAATAGAGAGCTTGCCGAGAAGATTTACCATAGATCCATGATAAAATTTAGTAATGGAACTATTACAAGTACTGAATTAACACAGCTTAATATGCAGTATATAAATAGTCAATCAGCATATTTTAATGCCATAATTCAGGTATTGAATTCAAAGGCAGAACTTGATAAAATTTTAGGAAATAACATTAAATAAAATAGAAATGAAGAAATATTTAGTATTTTTTATTGTACTTATAGCTTTAATAAGTTGCAATGGTGGAGAAGAAAACTTGCAGGATAAAAAGATAATTTTAGATAAGATAAACTCTTATAAAATGGAGATTGTGGATATTGAAGGAAAAATATCTAATCTAAACTCTATTTTGGATACTATTTCAGGTGCTTCTAAACAGGGGTCAATACTTGTGGGTATAGAAAAAATAGTTTCCAAACCTTTTACACACTATATTAGTGTAAATGGGAATGTGGAATCTCAAATGCAAGCTTATATTAGCCCTGAGTTGAATGGCTTAATTAAGTATATTTATGTAAAAGAAGGACAGTATGTAAAAGTAGGTCAAAAACTTGCCTCTGTTGATACAGAAATGACTCAAAATGCCATTGATGAAGTTAAAACGCAATTGGAATTGGCAAAGTCTATTTATGCTAAGCAAAAACAACTTTGGGATCAAAATATTGGATCGGAAATACAATACTTACAGGCTAAGGCGAATAGAGAATCTTTAGAAAAAAAGCTTAAAACATTACATTCACAATTGAGAATGGCAGTAATTAAGGCCCCATTCTCTGGTTATATTGAAGTTGTAAATCAAAAGGTTGGAGAGTTTGGAAGCCCAAATAAGCCCTTATTCTTTATAGTGAATCTTAAGGATTTAAAAGTTACGGCAAATATTTCTGAATCACTATTGCCTTATATAAATACTAATGATAAAGTAGAGATTACATTCCCTACTTTTCCTAGTATGAAGATTGAATCTAAAATTGCTGTTGTTGGTACAGTTGTGAATCCAAATAATAGAACTATAAAAATTCAAATTCCAATTAAGAATTCTAATAAAAAGCTTATCCCAAATATAATCGCCCAGATAAAATTATCGGATAAACATTTTGACGAGGCCTTTATTGTACCAGCAATTGTAGTAAAAAATGATGCCAAAGGCAGAACGTATATTTATATTGTGAGAGAAGAAGATGGAAAATATTTTTCACAAAGACAGTATGTTG
>JAOZSY010000050.1:8369-11614 GCA_029939445.1 Bacteroidales bacterium | reverse complement strand
CGTGATTTTGGTTTAACAACAGCTTCTATTAAAAATAGGAATACCGTTGTTTTACTTACAATAGTATTGGCAATTTATGGCCTTTTCACGTATTCAAATTTGCCAAAGGAATCTTTTCCTGATATAAAAATTCCTAATATTTTTATAAAGACAATTTATCCTGGCAATCCTCCTGTAGATATGGAGAATCTGATTACTCGCCCTTTAGAGAAAGAGATTAAGACCATAAAAGGAGTTACTAAATTTACATCTACTTCTTCGCAAGATAATAGCGATATTGTTGTAGAGTTTAAAAGTGATTACGATATTAAGAAGGCGTTGCAAGACGTTAAGGATGCTGTTGATGCAGCTAAAAGCGAAATGCCTGATGACTTGAATATGGAACCAATTATTAAGGAGCTCGATGCCTCGGAATTTCCAATTCTTAGTATTAATATGTCGGGTGATTTTAGTATGGAGGAATTGCGATTGATTTCTGATGATATTAAGGATGAAATTGAAGCGGTTCCACAAATATCTAAAGTAGATGTGAAGGGGCTTAACGATAGACAAATAAATATTGATATTGATAAAAACAAAATGATGGCTAATAATATAGGTTTTCAATCTATAGAGGATGCTATTAAATTTGAGAATAAGTCAATTTCTGGCGGCGATTTTGTTTCTAATTATACTCGTCGTTCTGTTCGAGTTGATGGGGAGTTCAAATCTATTGATGAGATGAACGATATTATTATTAAGCACGAAAAAGGAAATATTGTATATTTAAGAGATATAATTAGGGGAGGAAAAGTAAAAGATGGCTATGTAGACCCTTTAACTTATGCTCGACTGAATACACATAATGTTGTTTCTTTATCCGTAGTAAAAAAGAGTGGCGAAAATCTTATTTCTGCTACAGAAAATATTAATGCGCTACTTGATCGCTCCAAAAAATCGGGATTAATTCCAGAAAATATGCATATCGAGATTACGAATGATATGTCAGATCAGGTGAAAAGTCAGGTTAATAATCTAGAGAACAGTATAATAATGGGTATGATATTCGTTATTGTTGTTCTATTCTTCTTCTTAGGATTAAGAAACTCATTATTTGTTGGTTTTGCTATTCCTATGTCCATGCTTATTTCCTTTGTTATTATTGGTATGCTTGGCTATACTATTAATATGATGACTTTATTTGGTTTAGTGCTTGCATTAGGCATGTTAGTCGATAATGCAATTGTGGTAGTAGAAAATATATATAGATTTATAGATAGAGGGTATAACACTTTTGAAGCAACTAGGCAGGCTGTAGGTGAAGTTGCTTGGCCTATTATTGCATCTACAGCTACCACATTGGCGGCGTTTTTACCACTTATATTCTGGCCTGGAATGATGGGTAGCTTTATGGGCTTATTGCCAATTACTTTAATAATTGTACTTTCTTCATCATTATTTGTGGCATTGGTAATAGTGCCAACTTTTGTTGTCATTATTCTTAAGGATAACAAAAAAGACAGCAAACCAGAATTCAAAAAAGTAATGATAATACTTGCTATTATGATTGTAATTGGTGGTTTAGGGTTCTTTAGTGGTACAATGTGGCTAGCAAACTTTACAATGTTTATGGCATTTCTAATGGTTGCTAATTACTTATTTCTTTTTAGTTGGAGCGAAAAATTTCAAGTTAATTTTCTTGTGTGGCTAGAGAATTATTATTTGAAAGTATTACATTGGGCATTGAGAGGTAATAATCCTCGTTATTTGCTTGGAGGGGGTTTTGTATTATTGATTGCCACATTTATCTTCTTTGGAAATTCAGGCTCAAAGATTCTTTTCTTTCCAGAAAATGAGCCTCGTTATTTGAATGTAACCATGAAACTGCCCATTGGAACTGATATAGATTCCACAAATATATTTGCCGATTATATTGATAAAAAAGTAAATAGGATAATAAAGAAAGATTCTGCAATTCTTAAATCAGTACTTACTATTGTAGGAAAGGGTGCAGTTGGTGAACGAGAACAATCTTTTGGTAACTCTCCTGAAAAGGCCTTGATTACTATCACTTTTATAGATTATGATGAAAGGGGCGATCATCGTGCTTCAAATGATATAATGAAAGAACTTTCGGACTCTTTAGTTGGGCAATATCCTGGAGTGCAAATCTCTATTGAGAAGAATAAAATGGGGCCTCCAACTGGAAAGCCTATTAATCTTGAAATACAAGGTGTTGAGTACGATAGACTTATATATTATACGGATTCCGTAATGGCTTTTCTTGAGAATATTGCAGTGCCTGGCGTTGAGGGTCTAAAAAGAGATTTAGATAATGGCAAACCTGAACTTATTATTCATATTGATAGAGATAAGGCCCGCCGTTTTGGACTTTCAACTTCGCAAATAGCCATGGCTATACGTACTTCTTTGTTTGGAAAAGATATATCAGATTTTAAAGATGGTGAGGATAAATATCCCATTAGACTTAGGTATTCTAAAGAGTATAGAAATAATATCAGTGCATTATTGAATCAGAGTATTATTTTTAGAAATAAGCAAGGAAAAATGCTTGATGTACCCATTTCATCAGTTGCAAGTATACAATACAGCAATACTTATGGCTCTGTAAATCGTAAAGATATGAAGCGAGTTATAATAATATATTCTAATATTTTGGAAGGTTATAATGCGAATGTTATTAATGCTCAGCTGCGTAAATTATTGGAAAATTTTGAATTACCAGAAGGTTATTCCATAAAATTTACTGGAGAGCAAGAAGATCAAGCCGAAGCACAAGCTTTTCTTAGCGAAGCATTGGTTATTGCTTTAGCACTTATATTTCTAATTTTGGTAACACAGTTTAATTCCTTTGCAAAACCGGTTATTATTATGATAAGTGTACTCTTTAGTACCATTGGAGTATTTGGAGGCTTGGCTACATTTACTATGGATTTTGTGGTGATAATGACTGGTATAGGAATAATTTCCCTTGCTGGTATTGTTGTTAATAACGCAATTGTACTTATTGATTATATTGACCTTCTGAAAGATCAAAAAAGAGAGGAACTAGGATTATCTAAGGAAGATAATCTAGAATTACAAGATTCTATAGATTGTGTGATTGCGGCAGGTAAAACGCGCTTGCGTCCAGTATTGCTTACAGCAATTACAACGGTACTTGGTTTATTGCCAATGGCAGTAGGTTTGAATATTAGTTTTGGAGATTTGCTAAGCGATCTTTCACCTAATATATACTTTGGTGG
>JAOZSY010000050.1:0-8269 GCA_029939445.1 Bacteroidales bacterium | reverse complement strand
AAGTCAATAGGCTGAGTAATTTTAATATTTCTATTATTACCCAAAACCAGCTCTATTGTTTTGCCAGCAGATTCTAATACGCTTGCATCATCAGTATAGCTTGGTTGATATTTATTATTATAAGCCTCTTTAATATCTTTTGACTTAAAGCCTTGGGGAGTTTGTATTCTAATAATTTTTTTTCTATCTACTGCAGAAGACTTAAGCCCGTCAATTTCTCTTAAAGAGTCATAACTTTCAATATAAGGAATGGCATTACCTTTTTCTATTGTTCTCTCGCGAACTCTATCAATAGTTTTTCTGCTAACCAATGGGCGTACTCCATCATGAATAAGTACTATAGAATTGTCAGGCACGCGCTCTAGAGCATTTTTTACAGAAAAGAAGCGTTCTCTACCTCCACGAGATATTTGATGCTCAACACCAAAATTAAACTCATTGCATAAATCTTTCCATAAGGAAATATGGGCATCGGGCAAGGCAATTATTATTTCCATTTTAGGATTATAATCACGGAATGCCTGAATTGTATGCATTATTACAGGTTTCCCTGCAATGGGAATAAATTGTTTTGGGATTGCAGATTCCATACGAGAGCCAATTCCTCCTGCCAGAATAATAGCGTAAGTTTCCATTTTTAAGATATAAATTTAACCCAAAAGCGACGATAATTATCGTCGCTTTTCAGGTTTATAATATTGTATATAACCTATTTTATTAACATTGCATCACCATAAGTGAAGAATTTATATTTATCTTTAATAGC
Organism: Bacteroidales bacterium; assembly: GCA_029939445.1. GTDB lineage: Bacteria > Bacteroidota > Bacteroidia > Bacteroidales > UBA1556 > UBA6267. The sequence continues at coordinate 7,503 of JAOZSY010000050.1, read as the reverse complement.
TATTTTATAAACCTCCTTAAGGAAATCATAATCTAAATATGAAGCAGTAAGCATCATCATTGGCGACTTTGGCATATGAAAGTTAGTAATCATAGCATCGGCAATACTAAATTCGTGAGGAGGAAAAATAAACTGATTTGTCCATCCTTCGAAAGGCTTAAGCTCACGAGAAATACTTACTGATGACTCCATGGCTTTCATTACCGTAGTTCCTACAGCAACAATTTTTTTACCATTGTTTTTGGCAGTATTTACAGCATTTGATGTGTATTTTGAGATAAACATTTGCTCCGAATCCATTTTATGCTTCGATAAATCTTCAACCTCAATATTACGGAAATTTCCTAAGCCAGTATGTAGTGTTATGCTAGAAAAATCAATACCTTTAATCTCTAATCGTTTTATTAGCTCTCTACTAAAATGCATTCCTGCTGTTGGAGCAGCAACACCACCTTCATTTTTAGCAAATATAGTTTGATAGCGCTCTTTGTCTTCTGGTTCAACATCTCTATCTAATGGAAGAGGAGTTTCGCCAAGTTTAGCAATTACAGCTCTAAAATCTTCGTAAGGACCATCGAATAAGAAACGTAGAGTACGGCCTCTTGATGTAGTATTGTCTATTACCTCAGCAACAAGCTCATCGTCTTCGCCAAAATATAGTTTATTACCAATACGAATTTTGCGAGCAGGGTTTACTAATACATCCCATAAACGAGTTTCTCGGTTTAGCTCTCTTAGTAAGAAAACCTCTATACGAGCACCAGTTTTTTCTTTATATCCGTATAAACGGGCTGGAAAAACTTTAGTATCATTTGTGATAAACATATCACCATCATCAAAATACTCAATAATTTCTTTGAAAGTTTTATGTTCAATGTTTTGAGTCTTTTTATCAATAACCATTAAACGGCTTTCATCGCGATTTGGTTGTGGATGAGTTGCTACCAACTCTGGAGGTAATTCAAAATTAAATTGGGATAATTTCATTTATTATTTGATTAAGAATTAATAATCGTATTAAGATAATTTTTAACACAAAAAGGTTTGCAAATGTAATACATTACATGCCCGTTGTCAAGGGCTCAACTAAATTTAATTTATGGAGTAGTTTTTATAGGTTCAAATGCAGAAATAATATCTTTTATTTGGTTAACATTTAGTGCTTCGTCAACAGAATAATTTCCAATTTTTGTGCGTCGTAAGCTGCTTAAATAGCCGCCACTATTAAGTTCTAGGCCAAAATCTCTAGCAAGTGATCTTATATAAGTTCCTTTACTACATTTTACTTCAAAAAATACTTCAGGAAGTTCTATTTTAGTAATTTTGAAATAATGAATATGTACTTTTCGTGCCTTCATCACCACTTCTTCATTATTTCTAGCATATAAGTATGCTCTTTTACCGTTTATTTTTAGTGCAGAATACATTGGAGGAACTTGCTCAATCTCTCCTTCAAAAACCTTGGTAGTTTTTAGAATTTGCTCTTCGGTAATATGGTCAATTGGGAATTCTTTATCAATTTCTGTTTCTTTATCAAAACTTGGTGTTGTGCCTCCCAAGAAGATACTCCCAGTATATACTTTATCTTGTGCCTGAAGACCATCTATGGTTTTGGTAGCCTTGCCTGTGCAAACCAATAAAAGGCCAGTTGCCAAGGGGTCTAATGTGCCAGCATGCCCAACCTTAAATCGCTTGATATTGTATTTTTTTCTTAGAGATCCTCTAATGCTTTTTACAACATCAAAAGATGTCCATTCCATTTCCTTATCCACGAGTAAAACCTCGCCCTTTGCAAAATCAAAATTGCTCATCTATTATTGGGTTTTTAGTGGTTGTATATAATGGTGAAAAGCTATATTGTCGCCAGAATAGCAATGGTACCAACAATCAAACAATAGATTGCAAAATACGATAATTTGCTATTTTTTACTATTTTTATCATCCAAGTGCAGGCCAATAAGCCAGTAATAAATGCTGCAACAAATCCTATTGATAGAGGCATTAACTGAGCACTATCAGTAGTTATTTCGCCACTAAGAATATCTTTTGCTACTTTAGCAAGAATAAGAGGCACTACCATTAAGAATGAAAATCGTGCTGCACGTTCTTTATCAATACCCAAAAGTACTGCTGTAGAAATTGTAGCTCCTGATCTTGAAATACCTGGAAGTATCGCAATCATTTGAGAAATTCCAATGATTAGTGAGTGTCCAAAGCCAACATTTTTGCCTGTAACTTTCGCTTTATCAGCAAAAAATAGAAGTACACCGGTAATTAATAGCATAAATCCAACAAACATTATCTTGCCACCGAAAAAAGCCTCTAATTCATCGTTAAATGTTACTCCAACTATTGCAGCTGGAACCATAGAAATAATAATTTTTATACTAAATTTCATCTCATCATTCCATTTAAGTTGGAATAAGCCATTTATTATTTCTAGTATATCTTTTCTGAAAACTACTATTGTACTTAGAGCTGTAGCGCCATGAAGTATTACCGTCATTAACATACTTTCGGCAGGTACTGAGTTGTCGCCAAATAGCACTTTTGCTATTTCTAAATGACCGCTACTACTTACAGGTAAAAACTCTGTTAATCCCTGAATTATACCTAGGATTAATGCTTCAATCCAACTCATTATTCAGTAACTTTAGGACGATACATGATAGCATAAATTTCGAGAACAAAACCTGCTAACATAATAACTGGTGCAATAGTCATTCTTCGGAAATTAAAAATTTCTTCACTAAAAATTGCAGGATCTTCTGATCCGCCACCAGCAAGTAGTACTAAACCTAGTATAATAAGGATTACTCCTAAGCCCATAAAAATATAATTCTTTTTATTAAAGGCAAATTCTATGGCCTTAGTATTTTCTATTTTAGACATCTTAAATAGTTTTTATGATAAATATAAATTGTCAATTTTCATTCTTAAAAATTTGCGTACAGATAGGCTGCTCGACCACCACGAAATGATGATTCCAATAACCATAATTGCTGCAAAAAGCATAAGATATAAATCTAGATTCTTTACAGAAACTAAATCAGGATAATAATTATGTAATTTGTATAATATACCTACTAATAAAGCAATGCTAATGATTGCGCTTATTATTCCCTGAAAAATACTTTTTAGAATAAAAGGTTTTCTAATGAATTGTTGTGTTGCTCCAATTAGTCGCATACTGCGAATAATAAATCTATTTGCATATACCGAAAGTCTAATTGTATTATTTATTAAAACTACAGAAATAAGTAGTAGCATTCCACTTACAATTAGAAAAAATATGGTAATACGCCCAATGTTTTTATTTATAGATTCCACATAGCTTTCATGAAAGCGGACATCTTCTACAATGTTTCTTTTCTTTATGGTTTCGGATAGTTTTCTTAATTCGTCAACATTGGCAAATGCCTCTGTAAGGTGAATTTCTATGCTTGCATGTAGGGGGTTTTCTCCATCCAAAAAGGCAATAAAATCCTCCCCAATCTCTTCTTTATAGATGTTTTTTGCTTCTTCAGCAGAAATATATCGTGTATATTTTACATTTTCGGTAGCATCAAGTTCTTTTTTCAGTCGATATATATTAGCCTCTTTAGCATTCTTTTTCATATATACATTCATCTGTATATTCTCCTTTACATGCTTAGTTATCATATTGGAATGCAGCATTATAAGTCCAAAGAAACCTAATATAAAAAGCACTAAAGTAATACTAATTACAGAAGTAAAGTAGGAGGTTCTTAATCGTCTTTTTGTAAAGTTTTCTTCTTGTTTCGACATGAATTGTAAATAATGATATTACCTAAGTAAAACGTCGGCTAAGATAGTAAAATTGCATTTTGTATATAAAAAAACATTGCGGATTTAAATATTTTATAAATACTGAATTTGGACTAATATCTATTGAATACTTATAGCAGAAAATTCACTAATTTCGCCCACGATTATTATAATAGATTCATGGTGTATTTATCGGAAATATGGCCTGGTTTATTGTATTTTTAAATAGAAAACTTGATATAGCAATATGTACAGTATTAATAACTTAACCATAAGATTTAGTGGCATTGATTTATTTACGAACATTTCGTTTCTAATAAATCAGAAAGACAGAATTGGTCTTACGGGAAAAAATGGTGCTGGAAAATCCACCTTGCTAAAATTATTGTCAGGAACATTAAATCCTAATGAGGGCAAAATAACCATTCCAAATAATAAAAAGGTACGCTACCTTCCTCAGCATATCGATGTGTCTAGTAAGTTAAATGTAATGGATGAGGCTATGACAGCCTTTGAGGCACATCATGCTATTGAGGACAATATCGCAAAAATTACTAAACAACTTGAAAACAGAACTGATTACGAAAGCGATATTTACCTAAATCTTATTAATGATTTGCAAGATGCCAATGATGAATATGCAATGATTGATGGTATAAGTATTGAAGGTAATACCGAGAAAGTTCTACTGGGTTTGGGTTTTGATAGGAAGGACTTTACAAAGGCTGTTTCTGCACTTAGTGGAGGTTGGAAAATGAGAGTTGAGTTGGCAAAAATACTTTTGCAACTTCCAGATTTAATATTGCTGGATGAGCCAACCAATCATTTAGATATAGAATCAATACAATGGTTAGAAGATTTCTTAAAAACCTATAATGGTGCTGTAATTTTGGTTTCTCACGATAGAGCATTCCTCGATGCTGTTACAAATCGTACTGTGGAAATTACAAAAGGAAGAATTTATGATTATAAGTGTAATTATTCCAACTATGTAGTGCAGCGTGAGGATCTTTTAAATCAACAGAAGAGCCGTTATGAAAATCAGCAAAAAGAGATTAAGGAGATTAAAGATTTTATAGAAAAATTTAGGTATAAAGCCACAAAGGCAAAGCAGGTACAATCGAGAATAAAGATGTTGGAAAAAATTGATTTGCATGGCTTGGATTTGATTGATAAGAAGAGCATTCATTTTAAATTTCCTCCGGCGCCTTCTTCTGGCAAAGTTGCTGTTGAAATTAAAAACTACGGAAAATCTTATGGCGATAAGATTGTATTAGAGGATATTGATATCACTATTTTGAGAAATGAGTTTATAGCTTTTGTTGGGCGTAATGGAGAAGGAAAATCTACACTTGCAAAGTCTATTCTTAATCATATTAATTTTGATGGAGAAGTAAAGCTTGGTCATAATGTGAAAGTAGGTTATTATGCTCAGAATCAGGCGGAACTACTTGATGATAACGACACTGTATTTGAAGTTATTGATAATGTTGCTGTTGGTGAAATTCGTAAGCAGGTAAAAGGGATTTTGGGAAGTTTTCTTTTCTCGGGAGAGGATATTGATAAAAAAGTAAAGGTGCTTAGTGGTGGTGAACGTTCGCGATTAGCATTGGCTAAATTACTCCTTGAGCCAGTAAACTTACTTATTCTTGATGAGCCTACCAATCATCTCGATATGCAATCTAAGGATATTCTGAAACAAGCACTTCTTAAGTTTGATGGCACGCTAATTCTTGTTTCCCACGACAGGGATTTCTTGAAAGGTTTATCCAATAAGGTTTACGAATTTAGGAATCGTAAAATAAAGGAACATTTGGGTGATATAACTGAGTTTATTGAAAAACGTCGTCTTGCAGGGCTTCGAGAGCTAGAGATAAGAAAGAAGGAAGCCAAAGAAAAACCTACAATTTCTTCTAATAAGGAAGAGTATGCAAGACGAAAGGAGCATGATAAAAAATTACGAAAAGTAAATAGGTTGATAAGTCAAAGTGAAGCAAATATGGAGATTTTGGAAAACAAGATCGCCGAAATGGATGCTAAACTAGCTTCGCCAGATCAGGCACAGAGCTTAATTAGTGATGTGGAGTTTTATAAGGAGTATAATAAGCTTAAGCAAGATTTGAGCGACGAAGAAGAACTTTGGGAGGATAATAATATTAAGTTAGAAGAATTAGAAGCATAGCAGAATATAAATACCTGTATAAAAGAATATTACGCTTAGTGTTTTGAATATTCTATTAACATCATCATGTTAGTATTTCTATAATAAATAATCCATAAATCATTTTCAATAAATTATTTTTGTTAAATAGTAACAATAATGGGATTCTTATGCGTTATAAGAATGAATTATTAGAAATTCTATTGTATAATATTTAATAGCAAAGAGGATATGAGGAATAAAAAAACAAATTTAGTAGCGGTTTTACTTATTAGTATTATTGGATTTTCGAGTTGTGTTTCTAGCAAGAAATACAATGATTTATTAGGTAATAGAGATGCTACGGAGCAAAAAAATAGCGATTTGAAGGATGAAAATCGTCACCTTAGGACTTCCAATAACGAAAAGTCGTCGATGATAGCTAAGCAAGAAAAGCAAATAAGTAATCTCAAGAGAGATACTACAAATATTGGTAGAGATTACCGTAGTATGCAAAATAGATATGGTAGTCTTAATAAGAACTATCAAGATTTATTGGCTCAAAATCAGAATTTAATAAAGGGCAACCAACGCGAAACAAAGAAAATTCTTGCACAATTGCAGAAGTCTCAGGCAGATCTAATAAAGCGTGAGGACTCCTTAGCGGTATTAGAGTCGGAGTTTAATAAGCGGAAAAATGAGCTAGATGCTTTAAGTGAGAAAATGGCATTTATGCAAGAGCAACTCTACCAGAAAGAATTGGCTTATAATGCACTTAATGATGAAGTAAAACGTAAGGATAGTGCAATGATGGCATTACGAAATAGTGTTGCCGATGCGTTAGTTGGCTACGAAAATCAAGGTCTTACTGTTACAACACGCAATGGAAGAGTTTATGTTTCTATGGATAATAAACTAATGTTTGCCAGTGGTAGTTTTGAGGTAAATAATAATGGTAAACAAGCTCTTAATAAGCTAGCAGTAGTATTGGAGGACAATAGGGATATAAATATTCTTGTGGAAGGACATACCGATAGCATTCCTTATAATGGTGGTGGTAAAATAAGCGATAATTGGGATCTGAGTGCCAAACGAGCAACTTCTATAGTAAGAATTCTTACCGAAGGAGGAAAGTTAGATTCTAAAAAAATTACAGCAGCAGGAAGAGGCGAATTTAACCCAATTGCAAGTAATGCTACAAGTGAAGGGAGAGCTAAAAACCGTCGTACAGAGATTATTCTTATGCCAGACTTAAGCAACCTTTATAATATGGTAGTTGATGGAGCCAAGGCAGAAGATGAGGTGCCAGGGATAGATATTGAGGGTACTACTGAAGAGAAATAAATAAGATTTCAATTTGAATATATGCATCCCATTATTTGTTATTTTTGCAAATAATGGGATTTTTTTAGTTTCCATAATTAGTATTATTATAACAAAAGTATTAACAGAATAAAATATATAAAAGTGAAGATAACAAAAGAAACTACGATAGAGGATTTAATAGAAGAAGTTCCATCATCGGTAAAATATTTAATGGAAGAGGGGATTCGCTGTATAGTATGCGGAGAACC
>JAOZSY010000049.1:6158-13801 GCA_029939445.1 Bacteroidales bacterium | reverse complement strand
AATTCCCAATTCCGATATTCATTAGGCCAAAAAGGTCGTTCTTGTTTTTTTAACCATTCGCCGAGCAGATTCCTAAAATCCTGTTTTGTGCAATATACTTTGCGTGCTTTTAGTTCTTTTTTGCTTAGCCCAACACCTATTAGTAAATGCCCACCACCACCGTTGCCACGGTACGAATTTAGTGCTACGGTATATGTTTTGCTAAAATCAAAATTTGGGGTAATTATTTGTATTCTGTTTCCTTTTTCTGCGGCCACATTTACTAAATACTTAAAATTTAAAGAATCAGAACTTGCTCCTGAGTCATAATTATAATAAGGATTCTTAAGTGAATACCCTTCGTTTTTTGATTTGGCATTATCACCATAAAGTAGCCAATTACCATCTTTATTTTGATTATTATCAAACCATAAATCTACCGAATACTCAAGGTATTGTTTGATTTCTTTTCCTGTAAGATTAATCACACATAAGTAGTTTTCGTACCTATATAGATTGAATAAATCAGCTCTTGTAAATTTGCCTTTAGGGAGCTCGGCTGTGATTGAAAATGGTGCTGCAAACGAAATATCTGCTCCCGATATTTCCAATTGTGCTTGATGTATTAAGTTTATAAATGCTGATGGTGACAAAAGTGCATCCTTAGCAAATATTCTATCCCTTAGTGTAGTTATTTCTTCTTCAGTATAGGATTTGGTATTATTTATCCATTCCGAAAAATTGCTCATAAAATCTTTGTTTGGAGCAATATTTTCCATTGAAACTATTTTCGCATTGAAATTTTTCGAATATGAACCACTTTCCTTATCCCATTTTAGTTCAATATCCAATTGTGCTACATTATGAGCATGAGCTCCTGCATTTAGTATTTGCACTCTTTGTCCAGCTTTATTTATAACGCTAAATATTTGCTTATGATGATCGTGCCCAGTGAATATTGCATCAAATCCAATCACTTGCCTGGCTACTAATTGGCTTGCATTTTCGTTGAAAGCACTCACTGTATCTGAACTGCCATATGTAGCATCAGTACCTGCGTGAAATAAGCCTATAATTACATCAGGATTTTCGTTTTTATTAATAATATCTATCCATTTTTGTGCGCTAATAATCATATCTTCAAAATACATACCTGACCAAAGATGTTCGGGTAGCCATTTGGGTATTGATGGAGTTATGAGCCCCAATACTGCTACTTTTATTCCATCTTTCTCGATAATACTATATGGCTTAAAGTAAGGAGTATTTGTGCTGCTATCGATTGCATTTGCTGCCAATAATGGGAAATTGACTTGCGAATGGTATTTGTCATAAACATTATGCCCAGCCTCAATATCGTGATTGCCAACCGATGCTGCATCATACTTCATAAAGTTCATTATTTGACTCAAAAGGTGCTCTTCTGTATTGCTTATATAATTTGCAAAATATACATCAGGAGTGCCCTGCAGAATGTCTCCGTTATCCAATAAGATTACATTATTGTTTGAATCTCGTAAGCTGTCGACATAAGTATAAACAGAGGCTAAACTTCCACTGCGTGTTTTATCCCTTACATAATCGAAAGGGAAGAAACTGCCATGTACATCTGTTGTTTCAATTATAGAAATGGAGATTTGTTCCTTATACTTATTGTTTAAATTACAAGCAGATAATGTGATTACTATTATTGCTAAAAATAGATAAGATAATTTCATCGAATATTGAATTTATTGATTTTGGCTAAGATAGTAATTTTGAATTTTATAGAACAAAAAAAGCCAGATATTAATTAAAATATCTGGCTAGATTTTTAAAATAATAATGGTTTATTTTCCACCACATTTACCTTCACCACATTTAGCTTCAGCATTGTCATCAGTTTTAGCTGACATTTTAGCTACAAAAGCATCCATTTCTTCTCTAGTGATTTTGCTATCTGCATCACTATCAAGTTTAGTAAACATCATATCATGACCTGCAACAAACTCTTCTTTTGATAATAAATCATTACCATCAGTATTGAATTTATCAAACATTTTGCAACCTTCTTTAGTAAGGCTACCATCACCATCTGTGTCTTTTTCAGAAAATTCAACCTCACCATGAGTGCTAAATTCTTCTTTTGAAATAAAACCATTACCATCAGTATCTACTGAAGCAAAATGATCTTCTTTTTCTTCAGTTACTTCAGAACTGCCACATTTGCCTTCACCGCATTTGCCTTCACCACATTTTGCATTTGAATCTTCAGTTTTTACTTCCTCAGAACAATCGCTTCCTTCGCAATTACATGAAGTAACTCCTAATGATAATAATACTGTAAAAGCAAGTAAGCTTAAATAATTTGTAATTTTCTTGGTTTTCATAATTAATGTTTTGTTATTTATTTATAGTTTATTTCAATTTATTATAAAGAATTTCTTTATGTGCCAAAAATATGTAAATAATCTGATGCCTTTAATAGTAAATAAACTGATAATAAGCATGTTTGGAAATCAGTGTGTGATTATATTAATTATTCGATACTGTATAAAAATTTATTCTTATTTTCGCTCATAGTTGCTAAATCATAATGCCTATATTTGCACTACTTAATTATGAACAAAAGCTTTATCCCAAATAATACAAACATATCAGAGAACAAATCTGAGGCTATTGATATGGCCCTAAATATCATTCAGAAAAATGATTCTTTGAGGAGAATTAGCCAAAAGATTGAATTGTTTAGAGCAAATCCTAAATTTGAAGTTTGTTATAAAGAGTTGTTCGAACTTCATAATATGATTAGAGAGACGCTGCAATTAGATAAGGATAGAGATACTTTCCAGCTTTATGTACAAGAAAGTAATGAGTTATTTCACTCCTCTTTAAAAGAAAAATACCCAAAACTATCTACAAAAGATATTCGTTTATGTGGCCTGATAAGACTAGATCTTTCCTCAAAAGAAATTGCTTCTATACTTAATATTTCAAGTAAAAGTGTTGAAATGAACCGCTATCGACTGCGAAAAAAAATGCAACTTAGTGGTAGTGCTAACCTAAGTGTATTTATTAGAGAAATATAAGATAAAACTGTTTTGTTATTTGAGGTTTATTTGTTTGCTATACTTTTTATTAAACAGATAAACAATAATTGTAGAGTTATTGTAGAGTTTATAATAATTTTCTGTTAACATTTTTTAACCATTTTTGCTATTACAAAATTTGTTTAGAACAGTGTTAATATTTACAAAAGATAATTATTATGAAAAAGATTACTATTTTATTATTATTTGTGGCATTGTCAATGAGTGTTTTTGCACAACATGACACATCGTATGTAACTACCAATCAGTATGGAATAGTGGTTGAACGCCATCCATTGAATCCTGAAGATAGAGAGGGAATACTAACTTTTGAAAGTGAAGATCATAAATATAAACTATGGTTGGATAATAGAGTATATGTTGATGGAGCTTACTTTTTTGATAAGGAGACTTATAACCCAATAGGTAATGGAGTAACTATTCGTCGTGCACGATTTGCAATTAAGGCTATACTTCATGAAAACTGGTATGGAGAGATTGATTTAGATTTTGCTGGGTCAGAAGTTGAAATGAAGGATATGATTATTGGATATCGTTTTACAGAGAAAGAAGGATGGAAGAAAAATTTAAGTTTCCGTGTTGGTAATTTTAAGGAATCTTTTTCTATGGAATCTGTAACAACTTCTCGTTATGTGTCATTTATTGAGCGTTCTTTGGTAAATGAATTTGCGCCTTCTCGTCACATCGGTATTCAGGCTCGCAAGTATGACAAATACTGGTTAGTTTATACTGGAGTTCACTTTGCTGATTTGGGAGATGCTGAAGAAGTAGGTTTTTCTAAAGATCATAATAAGGATTTAGGTATGGACGAAGGCTATAGTTTGACAACTCGTGTAGTATTACGCTTACCTATACCGTCTAAAGAAATGCTTTTCCATGTTGGTGGTTCATATTCATATCGTACACCAAAAACATCTTGGGAAAGCCCAACTTCATGGCGTCATAGTACTCGTACAATGTCGAATATCAACCGTAAAAAATACTTAGATACTGATGATATTTTCAATGTTGAATCACGTTCGCTAATGGGATTTGAATTGGTTGGTGCTTGGAAAAACTTTATGTTTCAATCGGAGTATATGACTTCTAGTTTGTCTGGTACTAATTTGAATGGTGTAAATGGACTAACAGCTACTACTGCTGAAGGATTGTATGCGCAAGTAGGCTGGTTAGTTTTTGGTGGCCGTTACCAGTATAATTCTAGTGAAGGTGAATTTACAAGATCTAAAAGAGGTCGTGATTGGGGTGATATAGAATTAGCTTTTCGTTATGATTATCTTAATCTTAATGATTTTGAGGCTGAAATATATGGTGGTGGAGCAAATGCTTATACTGCTGGTATAAACTACCTTGTAAATTCTAATGTAAGAATGATGCTAAACTATACCTATGCAGAACATGATAGATATGCAAATGGCAAGGATAAACTTTATATTGGCAATGATGTAAATGGAGACCCTACTAAAGATTGGTCTAAAGTTGATGCAACTCAGGGAACACCAGGTGAGCAATTTGGATTTATTCAATTTAGAGTTGAAGTAGATTTTTAGAGAATTGAATATTTATTTAAGATTTTATACAATTTAATACAATAATAATTTAATAATTTAACATTTTAAACAATCAAAACAATGAAAAAAATCAAGTATTTTTTAGGAAGTTTAGCAGTAATTGCTATGATGGCAACAGTTTCATGTAACAAAGATGAAGAGCCAGAAGTTATTGATCCAGGTAAAACTTATGATGCAGTTGTAACAACTGATCTTACTTTTACAGATGGACCTGTAACAAAAATCACGTTCCCTACTAATCCAACACCTTCTGCTGAAGATATTGTTGTAGTATATAGTGATGCTATTGATGGTGAAATTACTGAAGCAAGAGTATATTTTGATGTTAGAGAAACAGCTGAATATCTTAAAGGTAACAAAGTAAAAGGTGAAGATGATGGTTCATTTACTCAATCGGGAGTTACTATTGATCTTAAAAATGTTAACGCAGAAGATGCTGACGGAAATGTAACAGGTAATACAAGTGATGAAGGAACGAAAGTTACTTTCTATGTGCGTATTTCTACTGCTTCAAATGAGTGGTATTACGGAAGTAGCGACAGCGTTTATGTTGATACAACACCTGGTGGTGGTGCTACAGATGGTTCTGATGATTTTAAAGCAGATCCTGCTTTATGGTCTGATTTAACTGTTCAAACTGCAAAGTAATAATATGATAATAGCAAAGCAAGTACATCTTGCTTTGCTGTTTTCTTAGAATGATTAACTCACTATATTTCAAGTATTTTCAGAAAGCTGCTGCAAACTATTTATATGTAGTAAAGAAATTGTGTATATAAGAATACTTAGATATTCACATCTATTAAAGTGTATACGTGCTTTTCTAATATTATAATTATATCAATGAAACTTTATATTACGATTATTTTTATTTTTCTACTTGCTTTTAATTCTTGTAATAAGGATGAAGCTATTTTGGACAATCCGGAGAAAGATACTAATAAGATCTATGATATTAAATTAATTGATTCCAAATTACTTAGTATTGCAGAACCTTCAGGCTTATCGTGGGCATTAAATCAAATAGATTTTATTGTTGTTGATGACCGCACTAATAAAGCCTTTGTTATTAATAAAGAAGGTACTGTATTGTCTGAATTTCCATACTCTGGTGATGATACCGAAGGTGTTACTGTAGATATAGATAGTAATGAAATTTGGATAGCAGAAGAAGCAAAGTCTGAATTGATAAGGCTTGATATGAATGGGGTACAACAAGGGATATATAAGATAGGTGTTGATAGAAACTCTGCTAAAAAAGGATTAGAGGGACTTACTTACGACTCTAACAATAAGGTTTTTTATATTTTGAATGAGGCAGAGCATGGCTTGCTGATAAAATGGCAGATTACCAATGGAATTATTAGTGAAAAACAATTAGATTTTGCTCAAGATTATTCGGGAATATTTTTCGATAATGCTGACCAGAATTTATGGATTGTTAGCGACAAATCAAAAAAGCTATTCTATTGCAATAAAGATGCTATAGTAAAACAAAGTTTTGATCTGGATTATCAGAAAGCTGAAGGTGTTGTAGTAGACATTGCTCACCAAAGAGTATATATTATTAGCGACTCTGAACATAAATTATACATTTATAAAATTACAAAGTTATGACACATAGAACGCCACGATACGAATTTAGAATGTTTGGAGTTAAATGCATAGATGTATTTATAGATTCACTAAAGAGTAAAGCAATTGCGGGAGAAGTTAGAGAGATATCAGAGATATACCTTATGACAGCAGGCAATTCGGGTAATAATATTAAAATTAGAAATAAGCTGCTTGATATTAAAACATTAGTTCAATTAGAGAATGGATTAGAGCAGTGGAATCCTACAGAAGTTGGCACATTTCCTCTTTCTAATGACAAAATTAGAAATGATATATTCCCCGCATTAGGAGTTGAAGCTCCAGTTTTGGATAGGGAAGTATATACCCTTAAACAATTTATGCAAGAATTAATATTGGAAGATCCTGATATTATCGTTGCTTTAACAGAAAAAGAGCGTCATGCATTTGATTTTGAGGATTGTATTTGTGAATATGCAGATGTTAAAATAAATGGATCTTTTCAGCGAACTCTAGCAGTAGAATCTGAAAACCCTGAATTGGTGTATAAGGCTATGAAAAGTCTTAATATTGGTGATAAAATAGAGAATGTAAATTACCCTAAAGCTTTAAAAAGAGTGTTAGGATTAGAAATAGATTACGATATTAATAAATTTTTTTAGAATAAATAATTATGGCAAAAGAAGAATTAAAAATAGGCGAAATTTCGAAACCAAGATTTGAGTTTCGTACATTTGGACAAGATTTTGAAGCAGCAGCATACCTAATGAGCCGCTTATCAACCCCAGTACCTAGTAAGGTTTGGGAACGTGAATCTGATGAAATATATATTGTTTCAAAAACAAATGACGTTAACAATACTAAGATTCGTGACGGCAAAATGGATATCAAAACATTTGTGCAAACAGTAGATGGTTTAGAGCAATGGAATCCACTTATGAAAGGTGAATTTCCTATAAGTGCTGAAGTATTAAAAAATGAAGTTTATACTGCTTTTAAAGTAGATGCTCCAAATTTTGATAAAGATACTTATACTTTGGAAGAATTCCTTGAAATGGTTGATGCTAATGCTGATTTGCAGGCTGTTCGTGTTCATAAAGAACGTTATGGTTATATGGTAAATAATACAATTTGTGAAGTTGCTGATGTATTAATTAATGGTGCTCATGTTGTTAGTGTTAATTCTGAATCTACTGAAGTTGAAGATATTAAGAAGACAATGGTAGACCTTGGTGTTAAGGATGACGAAAATATTAATTACTTACAAGCAATTAAGCGTATTATTGGTTGGTCAAAGAAAACATTGGCTAATTAGTAATTAAATATTAGTAACTAATCAGTCTAATGTTAATCATTTAGTTAGACTGATTAGTTATAATTATTGTAGAGTTAAGAATTAGGAATGTGAATGATTGTATTTTAAAATATG
>JAOZSY010000049.1:3128-6148 GCA_029939445.1 Bacteroidales bacterium | reverse complement strand
CTAAAACTCAATAAAACAAATCAAAAAATAAGCATAAAGATGGCACAAGAAATAGAAAGAAAGTTTTTAGTAAAGGGTGATTTTAAGTCATCAGTAGTTAAGGAAACAAGAATTACACAAGGATATTTATCAAGTGTACCTGAGCGTACAGTTCGTGCAAGAGTTAAGGGTGATAAAGGATTCCTAACAATTAAAGGAATTGGTAATGAAAGTGGCGCAAGTCGTTTTGAGTGGGAAACAGAGGTTTCTATTGAAGATGCAAATAACCTTCTAGCATTATGTGAGCCAGGAGTTATTGATAAAACTCGTTTTATTGTTCCTGAGGCTAGTGGATTGATGTTTGAAGTAGATGAATTCTACGGCGATAATGAAGGTCTTACTGTTGCAGAAATTGAATTGCCAACTGAAGAAACTCCATTTACAAAACCTGAATGGTTAGGCGAAGAAGTAACCGGTGATGTTAAGTATTTTAACTCTATGTTGATGAAGACACCATTTAATAAGTGGTAAAAACTATTTAGATAAATAGAAGTGATCTTGTCAAATAAATAATTTCCTAAATAATTCAACAAGTAATCAAGTAGGCTATAATATGATAGAGAAAGAATCAAGTTTTGACGTTTTGGATATGAAGCAATATCGGATGGAGAAACTCCCTACTAGGGAGAAATCTAAAGTCGAAAAGTTTCTTGTTGTTATAGGCGCTCCTTTAGCTTTAATTGTATTTATTTATATTCAATTTATTGGTGATTTTAGTTTCCTGCATAATATTAGTATTGAAGAGCTTTCTGCATCAGGCAGAGCAGCTTTTGATATTGTAGGTTCCGATAAATTTACTGCAATGAATATTAGCATGCTTGCTGTATTTGCAGGGGCAATTATTCTTTGGATGACCGAGGCAATTCCTAATTACTTAACCTCATTAATACTTATTATCTCGCTAGTACTTACCGGAGTATTGTCAGAGAAAGAAGCCTACGCCCAGCTTGGGCATAAAGTAATGTGGCTAAATATTATGTCTTTTATTCTGGCAAGTATGCTTGTTGCTACAGGAGTTGCAAAGAGATTTGCATTATGGTTTATTGTTAAATTTGGAAAGAATTCTACAACAATTTTTATAAGCTTTATAGCTATTAATATTGTATTATCAGCTTTTATCTCAGCAACTACTGCAAAAGCAGCAATTCTTCTTCCAATTTTTATGGTAGTAGCTGCCGTATACGGTGCCACAGGAGGAAAAAATAAGAATAATTTTGGTAGGAGCTTAGTTATACAAAATCTGCTCAACATCAATATGGGTGCCGGAATGTTTGTTACGGGCTCTGGTGCAAACCTTATTGCTGCTGCCTTAATAGGTGGAGCAATTGGGAGCGAAATATATTTCTCTGATTGGATGGCAGCAGCTTTTCCTGTGCAATTGGGAATTATGTTCATAGGGCTATTTCTAGCTAATAAAGTATTCTTTCCAATAAAAAAAGAAGATAGACTTCCTCAAATTCCTGGAGGAATGGAAAGGCTTAAAGAGGAGCTTAAGTCAATGGGGAAAGTTAGTTTTGGTGAAATAAAGGCAATATTAATATTTGGTAGTATTCTAGCACTATGGGTAACTGATCGTATGCATGGCATTAGCCCAACTGCAGTGGCCTTTATTGGAGGTATTATAGCATTACTACCAAAAATTGGAATTATAAAATGGAATGATGTTGATATTCCTTGGCACCTTCTTATTTTCTCCGCTGGAGCTTATACCTTAGGTGCTGGTTTTAAGGCAACAGATTTGCCTGCTATTAGTGTCAATTATGCATTTGATGCTATGGGCTTAGGTGAAGGGACTCCATTTTGGGTGCTTTATGTATTACTTACGGGTGGTATGCTTATAAGTGCCCTTGTTTTTCAATCCAAAACCATGAGAACACTTATATTTGTTCCTATAGCAATTGGTGTAGCACAAAAATTCGGGTTTTCAATAATTTCTCTAGCATTACCTGTTGCTTTTCTAATAGAGCATGTATATGTACTTCCTTTTAATAGTAAACCTGCTGCCTTACTATATGTTACAGATCATTATTCTATGACCAATGCTTTCAAATTTGGAATTGCAATGATGGCTGTGGCTTGGGTTATTAGTATCTTTCTAGCAATGACATATTATAGATGGTTAGGAATTACACCTGATGGACTTGGCCTCGGATTTTGGGGCTAGTAATTTGAGTTTTGAGGAAAGACTAAGTATTAGTGATTGAAGTATTGAGAATTCAAATAAGACAAGGTTTTACAATTTACAAATGATTAAAGAAAGCGTAAAGAAGTATGGTGATTACTCTTTGGAGATAAAGTTCAAGTTTAGACCTGAACCAAATACTCGCTTTCAAAAATTTAGAAAATATAAAGTAGATACATATTTCTTTTTGCCTAGAGAGATGGGGGTTAATGTGAAAAACTATACCAAAAAAGATTTTTATAGAGAAATCAATTCTTATATAAAAATTGACCCTGTTAATATTTCATTTGATAAATTAGTGAAAGAAGATGATGAATTAAGTCAAAACTTAATAAGTGCTTTTACAAATCTTATCCCAGGTGATATGGCATCTGTTGAGAATATGGAAACATTAATGAAAGTATACCTTAATGTTTTTAGGAAATCCATAAAACGTGAGATTAAAAGCATTTCTAAGGCGGGAAATGTTGATGAAAAATCAAGACTAACGGAACGCTTATTAGTAAATCTTGATAAAACGGCTATATTTTTCAGATCATTAGGTGTTCATCTAGAGAATAAGAGTAACGAACAAGTAGATAATATTTATAGTATAGGAGATGAGTACTTTAGTACGGTATGTATAAAGTATTTATATATACTGTTTCAGTATTTTGAAAAAAAAGGTCAGGGTAGCTTATTGATAAAAGAGCATATTACTTTTAGAATAGATAAAGAGCATAAGTATAGAAGTCAAAATAGTTTTCCAATTATTGTCAAAAAAGATTTTAATAAAAATAATGAAAAAATACTTTATCGA
>JAOZSY010000049.1:0-3118 GCA_029939445.1 Bacteroidales bacterium | reverse complement strand
ATCGATGGAGTGTAATCTATAGTTATATCAATAATAAATTGATAATAGCTACTCGTTTTGATAAAGAAAATAAGTGGCTAATACAGTTCTATTATAGTATTGCTGCTGGTATTGCTATGATTTTTGCAACAGGCATTGCATTTTATTATAACAGTGTTTTTGGTAATTTTACTGCAAAGTTCTTTATTGTACTTGTCATTAGCTATATGTTTAAGGATAGAATAAAGGACTGGATAAAGGATTTGATTAACTTTCTTCTTAAGAAAGAAACTTATGACCATACTATAAATATTTTTAATGAGAAAGATCAAAAAATAGGATTGATTTCTCAAGGGTTTAATTTTATTTCTTCTAAAAGCCTTCCTAAAGATGTTTTAGTTAGTAGACAAATAAATATTGAAAATGAGATTCAAGATATTTCGTTAGAGAAAATAATGCATTATAAAAGTAAGGCCAAAATTAATGTGTCTATGCTATTCCGAATGTTTAAAAAAATTGACATCCGAGGTGTTAATGATATTACATATTTTAACACATCTCCCTTGCTAATGCGTATGGAAAGGCCTGATACTGATGTGGTATTCTTAAATGACAGAAACGAAATAGAGAGCTTTAAATCAGAAAAAGTGTATCACATTAATATGATTCTTAAATATGAGTATTTAAATAAAATTAGGCTTGGCAAATACAGAATTATACTCAACAGAAATGGAATAAAAAAGGTTGAAAAAGTACAACTATCAGATTTAATAGTTTCAGATAATAAACCAGCAGACTCTCTCATCTCTTAATATTATACTCAGTTTTATACCTACTTACCTAACCTTAGATTGTAAAAAGGTGTTTCATAAGCATTATTGCCTGCCTCAGATTCATTTACTCCGTATACAGTAAATTATAACTACTGAATAATAATATTGTTATATATTTCTTTATCTTTGAGAAATGAATAAGATTAATCGTAGCCATTTTATAAAAACCATGTTTACTGGTGCTATAGCATTGCAATTACCATTTGTATTTTCGTGTAATACTAGTAATATCAATGGTGTTACATTAATAATTGAAGACAAAAAGTATTCTATTAATACAATAGATTTAAAGCTAATTCTTGATATTCTTATGCCAGAAACAACGGTTGGTCCAAGTGCCATGGCATTAAAAGCTGATGTGTATTTATTTTGGCTGCTTGCTGACAAAAAAGTGGATTTAAGTCGTAAACTGAATCTAGCTACTTCAATTAAGCGAATCAACGATTTTTCTGATGAAAAGTATAATAGTAGTTTACAAGAGTTGTCGGTTAGTAAACTTCAGGAAGTTATAAAAGCGGTATCGAATACCACATGGGGCGAAACGAATTTATCGTTGCTAATGACGGTATGTTTTGAAGCTATGTTTGCAAACCCTATTTATAATTGTAATACTGACTATATAGGCTGGAAATGGTTAGAATATACTGCAGGAATTCCTTTCCCTTCCATAAAGAATAAGTATCCAGAAATTATGAAAATCAATCATCTTAAATAAGCATTATGACTAATAGAAAGACAATATGTGTTGTAGGTAGTGGTGCTGGTGCTGGGCCTATAATTTACGAATTATCTAAAGGTGGTCATAAGGTTATTGTATTGGAGAAAGGTCCTTGGCTGAAAACTGAAGATTATTCGAAAGACGAAATATCAATGACTAGGCGCGATGTTGTAACGCCATTGCTAGAAGATGAGCCTTATGTAATAGAACGTCAACAGATAAATGGAGAATGGAAATCTAAATCAAATGCTATTGGGGGGCAAAATTTTTGGAATGGAAGTGTAGTTGGTGGTTCGTCAAATTTTATGAGTGGATATTTTCATAGAATGAAGCCTGTAGATTTTAAACTACTCTCTGCCTATGGTAATATTGATGGTGCTAATATTGTTGATTGGCCAATTTCTTATGATGATTTGGAACCTTATTACGAAAAAGTAGAAAGAGTTGTAGGTGTTTCAGGAAAAGTAGTGAAGCATAAATATTTAGAGCCTCGCACAACTTCAGATTTCCCTTATAAGCCTCTAACAGAGAACTATGTTTCTTCACTTTTGGATAAAGCAGCAGCTAATGTTGGTATAGAAATGATTCCTAATCCAAGAGCTATTTTATCTTCAAAAAAAGGAGATAGAAACCCATGTTATCTTTCCAATTTTTGTGGGAGTTATGCCTGTAGCTCCGATGCCAAAGGAAGCTCAAGAGCGGCATTAATTAATGATGCATTAAAAACAGGAAATGTGCAAATTATTCCTAAAGCTAAAGTTTTTCATTTGGAAACTGATGGAGCAGGAAAGATTATAAAAGCTCACTATCATGGTGAGCAAGGTGATAAGTTTATCGAAGCAGATATATTTGTAGTAGCGGCGCAGGCTATCGAAACTTCGCGCTTATTATTATTGAGTAAGAATGTGGATTTCCCCAATGGGCTAGCAAATAATAATGGACAGGTGGGTAAGAATCTGGTTTTCTCGGCTGGTGGAGTTGGAGGTGGAGTTATTGATTATGATGATTATTCTGATAAAGAAGCAAAAAAACTTAATGAGCCTGGGAGTTTTGTAAATCGTACAATTCACCATTTTTATGAAGTAGAAAAAGAAGGCGTAAAGGTTAAAGGTGGTATTGTGGATTTCCTTTTTGAACATGCTAACCCCATTGGTAAAGCCATTCGTAATAAATGGAATGATGACGGAACATTGCTTTATGGAAAAGAATTTCAGAAAAAGTTAAAGCATTATTTTACAAGACAGCGAAAAATCAAGTTTGAAATTTTTATCGATTGGCAGCCCAATGACAATTGCTTTGTGACTTTGGATGATGAGCAGACGGACAAATGGGGCGATAAAGTTGCACGTTTGCGATTACAACATAATAAGCATGATGTGGCAGTGGGGGAAATAATGGCTCAGCAATGTGAGAAAATATTGGAGGAAATGGATTGTAAGGATATTTATTCGAATATTGGAACTCTTCCTCCTCCAAATTTGCAGGCTGGAGGGTGCCGATTTGGTGATAATCCCAAAACCTCTGTTTTGGATTCCAATTGCAAGGCTCACGATGTGGATAATCTGTATATTACTGATGGTAGCTCATT
>JAOZSY010000048.1:6199-13825 GCA_029939445.1 Bacteroidales bacterium | reverse complement strand
ACACAATAAATTAATTAAAATAGTTTTCATTTCTTTTTAACACAAGCTATATGAACTAGTAAATCTATATATATTTACCGAGTATTAAAATGACAAACTATTTATTAATTAACTATTATTAACATGAAAAAACAAGTACTAAGTTTTGTATTAATAGCAATAGCACTTATAGGCTTTGCTAATGTTTCTTTTGCACAAGGAACGGTTACCGGAACGGTAATTGACCAAGAAAGCGGCGCACCTCTTTCCAATGTGGCAATCCAAATTGAAGGCACAACTTCTGGAGTTGTAGCTGATTTAGATGGTTATTTTGAGATTGAAGTTAGCGGATCGGCTACACTTATTATTTCATACCTAGGATATGGTGAAAAGAAAGTTACTGTATCTGTATCAAACAATAGCACTAAAAACCTTGGTAAGATAAGAATGCAGCCAGAGGCTATGGGTATTGGTGGTGTAAACATTATTGCAGACAGAGCAAAGGAAAGGGAAACTCCTGTGGCGATTTCTAATGTTGACGCTAAACAAATTGAGCTTCAATTAGGTTCTAGAGACATACCTTTAATTATGAATAACACTC
This sequence comes from Bacteroidales bacterium, assembly GCA_029939445.1. Lineage (GTDB taxonomy): Bacteria > Bacteroidota > Bacteroidia > Bacteroidales > UBA1556 > UBA6267. The sequence continues at coordinate 13,245 of JAOZSY010000048.1, read as the reverse complement.
CTGGTGTATATGCTACTGCTCAAGGTGGTGGTGCTGGTGACTCTCGTATTAATGTACGTGGTTTTGACCAACGCAATGTTGCTGTTATGATTAATGGTGTACCAGTAAACGACATGGAAAATGGTTGGGTATACTGGTCAAATTGGGATGGAGTAGCAGATGCAACGTCTTCTATTCAAATGCAGCGTGGACTTAGTGCTGTAAACCTTGCAACACCTTCTATTGGTGGTACAATGAATATAATCACAGCTCCTGCAGAGCAAAAAGCGGGTGTAGTTGGTCGTTTTGAAGCAGGTTCTGGTGGATTTATGAAAACATCTATGACAGGTCACTCTGGTTTAATAAACAACAAACTTGCTGTAAGTGCTTCAGTTGCTAAAAAAGCTGGCAATGGAGTTATTGATGGTACTTGGGGTGAGACATGGAGTTATTACTTAGGATTAAGCTATAGTCTAAATGAAAAACATCGTTTAGAAGCCTACATTGTTGGTGCTTCACAACGTCATGGTCAAAATTTATACAAACAAAATGTTGCCGCTTATGATACTGATTACGCTAAAGAAATTGGTGCTGATAGCGCTGCTAAATATAAATATTCAAATCCTTCTTCTAGCGGAAGATTATATAATCAAAACTGGTCACCAGTAAGCGATTCATATACTGGCCAACAAAACTGGAATGGTAAAACTAAAGATCGTTATGATAATAGTTTTATTAATGAAAGAGAGAATTTTTATCACAAGCCACTAGCTAACTTAAACTGGTATTCGCAATGGACAAAGAATCTTTCTCAGTTTACAACAGTATATTATTCTGGTGGTACTGGTGGTGGTACTGGTACTATTGGTAAAATAAAATGGAACTATTCTGATGAGCCTTCACGTATAATAGATTATGATGCTACAATTGCTAATAATGCTAATGATACTGCTTTTGGTATTCTTCGTAATAGTCGTAATAACCAACATACTTTTGGTGGAATTTCTAAGATTAAATATAAAATCAACGACAACCTAAAAATTCAAACTGGTATTGATGCTCGTTATGCTAAAATTGAGCACTATCGTGAAGTTCGTGACCTTTTAGGTGGAAGTTTCTATATTGACCAGAGTAGTGCTTTTGATTCTCCATCTGAATATAATAAAGTATTAGGCGATAGAATTGCGTATAACTTCACCAACACTGTAAACTGGGTAGGTGCATTTATACAAGGTGAGTATAGCACAGAAAAAATATCTGTTTATGGTACTTACGGTTTTTCTACAATAAAGTATAACTACACTAATCATTTTAAGAAGAATGATGATGGTAGTGGTGAACTAACTGCTGAATCAGATTGGCTAAGTGGCTCTCAAATAAAAGGTGGAATGTCGTACAGACCAAATGAGCAATTAAGTGTTTTTGGAAATATAGGATTTGTTTCTAAAGCTCCTATTTTTGACAACGTTATTAATGACCGTACTGGTACTGTTACTGCTGATCCTAAGAATGAAAAGTTTCAAGCATACGAAGCAGGAGCTCTTTATACTACTAAAAACAAAATGTTAGATGTTAAAGCCAATTACTATTATACTACATGGAAAGATAGAGCAATGAGTGTACGTACAACTAATCCAGATGGTTCTGAAGGTAATATCTTCTTATCTGGTATGAATCAAACTCACTCAGGTTTCGAATTAGAAGCTAAGTATAGAATAATTAAGCAAGTTGGTATTGGTGCAATTGGTTCATTTGGTAACTGGGAATATACTAATGACGTAAGTGGAGAGTATAAAAACTATAATCCAGATACAACTATTAAATACAACTATTATGTAAAAGGGTTAAAAGTTGGTGATGCACCTCAAACTCAGTTTGCTTTCTGGTTAGATTTATATCCAGTAAAAGGCCTACAAATGCAGTTTATTTATCGCTATAATACTAATTATTATGCAAATTGGGATCCGTTCTCAAGAACTGACGAAACTGATCGAGCACAAGTTTGGCAAGTACCAAGTTATGGGTTGTTAGATTTCCACGTATCATATAATATTCCGCTTAAAGGACGAGTAGGACTTCAAGTATTTGGTCATGTATTTAATGCCTTTAATAAAATGTATATTTCTGATGCTGTTGATAATAGCCGTTATAATGGTTATTATGGTGCAACAGGTAACTTAAGCCATACAGCTAACTCTGCTGAAGTATTTATTGGTTTACCTCGTACATTTAATGTAGGTATTAAAGTATCTTTTCAATAGATATTAATTAAATAAAACAAATATGCGTAAAACATACAATAAGTAACTATTTTAATAAAGAGCCCAATACCTAAAATTAGGTTTGGGCTCTTTTTCTCTTAAATAATTCTTCATTAAAAGCACAACTTCTTTCTCAAGAGTCTTAAAACATATCATTATGAAACAAACATTTAACTCAGTATCAATAATAGCTATTTTAGCTTATCTATTTTTATTTACCGCATGTAAAGAAGATAATAATGAAGAAAATATTATTCAGAATAAGCAAGCATACGTAATAATGTTATCAATGGATGGTTTTAGATGGGATTATACAGATCTTGTAAACACTCCTAATTTTGATAAAATAGCACAAAAAGGCATTAAATCAATAGTGCGACCTTCTTTTCCAACAAAAACATTCCCAAATCATTATAGTATAGCCACTGGTCTTTACCCAGACAACCATGGCATTGTGAATAATACTTTTTGGGATCCCAACAGACAGGTTATTTATAAAATTTCTGATAGAGATAAAGTAACGGATGGTTATTTTTATGGTGGTGAGCCAATATGGGTAACTGCTGAAAAACAGGGAGTAAAAGCTGCTTCTTATTTTTGGGTAGGATCAGAAGCTGAAATAAATGGATATCGTCCTTCTATTTGGAAACTTTACGATCATAATTTTCCTTACTACCAACGAGCCGACTCCGTAATTTCATGGCTACAATTACCTGAAAATAAACGCCCACATTTAATTACTTGGTATGTAGACCAGCCAGATAGCTATGGACATAAATACGGCCCTAATAGTGATGAAATAAAGACTAAAGTGGAAGAGCTTGATGCACTACTAGGATATTTTATGAACGAAATTGATAAACTAAAAATCTCTGACGAAATTGATGTAATTATTACCTCAGATCATGGAATGGGAGAAATAAGAGATGATAAATTTATTAATCTAAAAAATATGTTTAATTCTTCGTGGGACGTATTTATTAATGGTGGTAATCCTGTATATAATATTTGGGTAAAGGATAATTTTAAAGACTCTGTTGAACAAGTACTATCCAATATTAACCACATCCATTATTATACAAAAAACACTATCCCCGAACGTTTGCACTATATGAATAATGAAAGATGTGGGCAGTTTGTAGTTATGGCTGATAGTGGATATGCTCTATATAATAAAAGCTCTGTTTCTTCATTTGGCATAGCAGGTGCACATGGCTACGATAATGAAAATATGGACATGGATGCAATGTTCTATGCATACGGGCCACATTTCAAAAACAACTATGAACATCAACGCTTTAATAATGTTGATATTTATAGCTTAATTTGCAATATCCTAGATTTACAAATGGCACCTAATGATGGAGAATTTAATAATGTTAAAGAATTATTGAAATAACTAATTATTAGAGTTCTGAATACATAACAAAACCAAACAATCCGTTAAGATGTACTGAATACTGCATTGAAAAATGTCGTATACTTAGATTAGAGTTGCTATAGTTACAAATATCTTATTAGTTTATAAAAGAAGAATAAGCCTATATATTATCCTCTGATTTTAAAACTTCACTATTTTCTTTTGAAACAATATGTCGTTTAGTACTCACCTTTGAATTAGGTTTTAGAATATCTTCTTCTTTTTCTATTATTTCATCTATTTTCTTCAATGATTTAGAGCGAGAGAATCGTTGACGAAAACTTTTTTTAGACACATCATCTTTTTGTTCATCCTTCTCTTCTTCCAATTCAATCTTTTTCTGCTTTTTTTTATACTCAATAGCCTTCTCATTTATTATCTGGTTCTTCTTACTCATTCTATCAGCAGGAAAAAGTTTATCAAGTTCATTTTGGCAATAAGTAGCAATATCAGGAAAAAAAGCTCTAAATTCTGCTTCAAAGAGTTCATAATCATCAATTAAGTCTTCAACAGCAAATTCCATATTAGATTTAAAATTTGCTCTTTTCGATAAATATTGAAAACTACGACGAAGACCTTCAAACTTACGATAACTAGTAAGCCAGTTTTGCATTATAAAAAATGGAAGAATTTTCTTTGTACGACTTGGCAACAAACTATAGTGACGCAATAATATACCGTAGCTATAAGTGGTAAAGCTCGACAAATGATACTCAGAATAATCATTCCAGTTTTTGGCAAGAAAATGGTCATAATACACATCTGCTATTACTCCAGCATATTTATGATACTTTTTATGAAGACGAGCACGAGTTTTCATAAACTCGGGATGATGATCGGTATAATAATCAATTCTACGGTGCAACATTATGCCATCTATCACCTCTTGAGGCAAGTGGGAGATTTTATTACCACGAATATGATCAGCAATAAAATTACCAAGCATAATATACTCATGATCTCCAGAAAGCTTTAAATGTGCTAAAAAATTCATTAATTTCAGATTAATACATTAATAACGAAATATTTAATCAATTGTTTCACTATAGTTTAATATAATACAAATATATGAATATAACTTTGATATTAATATACGCAAAACACCTATTTTTAATTATCATTAAAGGTAATAATCTTGATATAAAATGTCTTAAGGTTTGCTTTTTAATTTCTAATTCATTTAAAAAAAACAGTATATTTGCCACATATACTAAAATATCAGTATATATATTATGATAGGAATTATTTATTTATCATAACAAAAAATAGCCGTTCATTTCGATACCCGTTCATTCGAAAATAGATCAATAGAATACCATTCTATTGGGCAATAATCTTACAAAACAAAACCTTATATAATTATGCAAAAAGCTGTATTACTAGGAGACGAAGCAATAGCACAAGGAGCACTTGACGCTGGAGTTTCTGCTGTGTATGCATATCCAGGCACACCTTCTACAGAGATAAATGAATACGTACTTCGTTCGAAAGAGCATAGAAACGGAGATGTTGTAGCTACATGGACTACTAACGAAAAAACATCAATGGAAATGGCCATTGGAGCAAGTTATGTTGGCAAAAGAGCATTGGTAACAATGAAGCATGTTGGACTTAATGTTGCTGCTGATCCTTTTATGAATGTACCTATCACTGGAGTAAATGGCGGTTTGGTTATAGTAGTAGCAGATGATCCATCTATGCACTCTTCTCAAAACGAACAAGACTCAAGATATTATGGTAAGTTTGCTCAGATTCCAATATTAGAACCAGTGAATCAACAAATGGCTTATGATATGATGCCATACGCTTACGAAATGTCAGAAAGACTTAATGCTCCAGTAATGATGAGAATCACTACTCGCCTAGCGCACTCAAGAGCAGGAATTACTTTTGGCGAAAAAACAAAGCAAAATGAATTATCTCTTCCAAAAAATCGCAAGCAATTTATATTGCTTCCAAGTATTGCAAGAGTACAATATAAAGATTTATTAAATAATTGGCCTAATCTTATTAACGAATCAGAAACTGCTGGTTATAATAAGTATATTGATGGAAAAGATAAATCCAAAGGTATTATCACAACAGGTATTGCTTATAATTACCTGATGGAGAATTATCCTGAAGGAATTGATTTTCCAATATTACAAATTGCTCAATACCCTCTTCCTGCAAAAATGATTCAGAAAATCTATGATGAATGTGGTTCTATAACCGTATTTGAAGAAGGTGCACCTGTATTAGAAGAAGGTTTACGAGGAGTCCTAAATAATGGCAAAACAATTAACGGTAGACTTGATGGAACTTTACCTCGCGATGGTGAGTTAAATCCTAATCTAGTTGCAATAGCAATGGGATTAAGCGTTCCAGAAATTAGTGCTACTCCTGAAGTAGTAACTGCACGTCCTCCAGCATTATGTGCAGGATGTCCTCATACAGATTCTTATACCGCACTTAATATGGTAATGGAAGCTCATGGCGATGGCCGTGTATTCTCTGATATTGGATGTTATACATTAGCTGCCCTTGCTCCTCTTGAGTCTATCAACACTACTGTGGATATGGGTGCTTCTATTACAATGGCAAAAGGTGCTGCTGATATGGGATTAATTCCATCGGTAGCAGTTATTGGAGATTCTACTTTTACCCATAGTGGAATGACTGGTCTTTTGGATGCTGTAAACTCAAAATCATCAATCACTGTTATGATTCTTGATAACTTCACTACCGGTATGACTGGTGGACAACATTCGCAAGCTACAGGTAAACTAGAAGCTATTTGCGAAGGTCTTGGTGTTGAGAAAGAGCATATACGTGTTCTTAATCCAATTAAGAAATATCATGATGATAATACCAAAATCATGAAAGAGGAATTGGCTTATATGGGTGTAAGTGTTATTATCCCACGCCGTGAGTGTGTTATTACTCTTAATGCAAGATTACGCGCTGCAAAGAATAAAAGAAAATTAGAAAAAGCAAATAAAGAAAATAACTAAGATGAAAAGAGATATAGTTTTAGGCGGAGTTGGTGGTCAAGGAATATTGACTATTGCAGCTACAATAGGTACTGCTGCTGTAAATAATAATTATTATTTAAAGCAATCAGAAATTCACGGAATGAGTCAACGTGGTGGTGATGTAATGTCAAACATACGTATTTCATCGAATGAAGTATTTTCTGATTTAATTCCTGAGGGAAAAGCTGACTTAATTATTGGAGTAGAGCCAATGGAGGCTCTTCGCCACTTTAAAATGTTAAAACCAGGTGGCTGGTTAATTACAAATCAAAAACCATTTATCAATATCAAGAATTATCCTGAGCTTGATGATGTATTGGCTCAAGTAGATGCTTTAGAAAATCATATTATGATTGATGCTGATAGCATTGA
>JAOZSY010000048.1:0-6189 GCA_029939445.1 Bacteroidales bacterium | reverse complement strand
AGTTCGGTAAAAGCGGCTAACATTGTTATGCTTGGTGCTGGAATTCCTTTTATTGGATTGGATACCAAAATGTTAGAAGACGCTCTTGGTGTTTTATTTGGCAGAAAAGGACAAGATGTTGTTGATTTAAACATTAAAGCACTGCATGCTGGTATAAAAGAAGCTAATAAGGTTATAAATAAATAAGCTTTAATGATGACTTACTTCGTAAAATTTAATTTGTGAAGTAATTATTAAAAAATGAATTAATATTGCAGTTTCGATGATTTTCGGGACTGCTTTTTTATTAAATATATTTAATGCAAAATTGGTTAAAAATATCGAAGGAAGAATATAGTGTATTTAAACTACATTTCTTATTCACCCTTATACAAGGAATAATTACTGGTGTATTTGCTCTAAATGAGTTGGTATATATTAAGGATATGAATGCTACAAATTTTCAGCTAAGTGTTCTCTTACAACTTAGTGTGATCATAATGGTTGTTTCTATTGTTGTAAATGAGTTTTTGAGACGCGTTTCCAATAAAAAGAAAATGCTTAAAATAGTTGCCCTTATTACCCATCTGCCACTATTACTATTTTATTTCTTTCCTCAAAATATTGAAGCATATACCAATAGTGAATTTTATCATTATGCATTCCTTTCTATTTTCTTTTTCTTTTATCTAAACCTAATAATTACGCTTCCCACCATAAACCAGATGCTTAAATCTGCCTATACTCATAATAATTTTGGTAGATTATACAGTTATACATCCTCAACAAACAAAATCATGATAATGGTAACAACTCTTGCCTTTGGTTTTCTTCTTGACGATTACGCATTTGCCTTTGTATATATATATCCACTAATTGGAATATTAGGAATAATATCAATATTTCTATTGTCGAAAATACCACAGGTTGAAGAAATGCCTGTTAAACAGAGTTTTGCTAAGGCAATTAATAATTCTTTTAAATATATGGCTGATGTATTAAAAAACAATAAACCATTCTTACATTTTGAGCTTGGATTTATGTTCTATGGTTTTGCGTGGATGATTAGTGCAGCAATAATACCAATCTATTTTAATGAAATATTTGAGATGAATCATGCAACATATGGCTTCTATAAGAATGGCTATAATGTATTAGCAATCTTATTATTACCTTTCTTTGGAAGCCTATTAGGCAGAATAGATGCACGTACATTTGGGGCAATTACTTTTGGTTCGTTAATGCTATTTACCTTCACCTTAGGAATAGCCCAATACTATATGCAATACATCGAATTTTTTGGAATAAAAATATACTTTAGCCTATTAATTGCCTATGGTTTTTATGGCATATTTGCCGCAACAATGGCATTATTATGGTTTATAGGCTCAGCATACTTTTGCCAAAAGGAAGAAGCTGCAAGATATCAATCAATCCACCTAAGCCTTACAGGCTTTAGAGCAATACTAAGTTTCCAGATAGGTATATGGATGTATATGGCAATGGGATTTACATTCACATTTATGGTAGCAGGATTCGCTTTACTAATTGCAGTTATTTTAATGCTGTGGTCGGTAAAGAAGTAAACACTTCCACATTATAGGCATTAAATTAATATTTTTTATTTATTATGAATACTAATCAATCAATAAAATCGTTTACTTTTGCAGCATTAAATAATAATACACATGAAATTACGCGCCGAAAATTTAGTAAAAGTATATAAACAACGAAAAGTTGTTAATAATGTAAGTATTGAGGTTAATCAAGGAGAGATTGTTGGTCTATTAGGTCCTAACGGAGCAGGAAAGACTACATCATTCTATATGATTGTTGGCCTTATAAAACCCAATGGAGGAAAGATTTTTCTTGATGATATTGAGATTACTAAAGAGGCCATGTACAAAAGAGCAAGACGTGGCGTTGGTTATTTAGCTCAAGAAGCTTCTGTATTTCGTCAGCTAAGTGTTGAGGATAATATTATGGCAGTTTTACAATTTACTAAGCTGAGTAAAGCTGAGCAAAAAGAAAAACTAGAAACCCTACTTGATGAATTTGGTCTTCAACATATTCGTAAAAACATAGGAATATCATTATCAGGAGGAGAACGTCGTAGAACAGAGATTGCAAGATCGCTAGCTGTTGACCCAAAGTTTATTCTACTTGATGAGCCATTTGCAGGAGTTGATCCTATTGCAGTTGAAGATATTCAGAATGTAATTGCCAAACTTAAAGAAAAGAATATTGGGATACTTATTACCGACCATAATGTGCGCGAAACATTAAGTATTACCGATAGAGCATATTTACTTTTTGAAGGCGAAATACTTAAAGCAGGTTCGGCAGACGACCTAGTAAACGACGAGCAAGTTCGTAAGGTATATTTAGGAAAGAATTTTGAGTTAAAGTAATAATCCATACATCACTTATTTACAGTGTATTATAATCATAAAAAATCGTATATCATAAAATATGCTAAAGATTATTATTATTAAAGGTTTTACGAAAATCAAAGAAAATAATGATTACTTTTGCAGCCGCTTTTATACAAAGCATTATACACAGCTATAATTAGATGGTATAATTTAATTTAATAGTAAACAATTATTATGGAAAAATTATCAAAAGAAACAACAAAAGAGCTTTTTAAAGAGTTCGGCAAGAGCGAGTTTGACACAGGATCAACTGAAGGTCAAGTAGCTTTATTCACAGCACGTATTAAGCACTTAACTGAGCACTTAAAAGTAAATCGAAAAGATTTTGCTACTGAACGTTCATTAGTACTTATGGTAGGTAAGCGTCGTAAATTGCTATCTTACTTAATGCGTAAAGATATCAACAGATATCGTGAGTTAATTAAGAAACTAGGTTTAAGAAAATAATGAATTTCTTAACAAAAATATTCTAAACGGGGAAAGCTAACTAATGAAAATTAGTTAGCTTTCTGTATGTTTGGGCAAGTTATTTTATAAGTGAGAATAGCGAGTCCGATTCAAACACAAATATCACTTACATAGACGATTACAAATTTAAAGAAGATTAAAGATGTCAAAAATTGGAATTAACAAGACTTTCCAAATGCCTGATGGTAGAGAAATCATCATTGAAACAGGAAAGCTAGCAAAACAGGCTGATGGGTCTGTTGTAGTAAAAGTAGGTGACACCATGATAATGGCCACCGTAGTAGGAAAAAAAGAAGCAGCAGCAAACGTGGATTTCATGCCACTTTCTGTTGATTACCAAGAAAAATATGCCGCGGCAGGTCGTTTCCCTGGAGGATTCTTCAAAAGAGAAGCTCGACCTTCTGAGTATGAAATACTTATATCAAGACTAATAGACAGAGTTCTACGTCCATTATTCCCTTCAGACTATCATGCTGAAGTACAAGTAATAGTAAATCTAATATCATTAGAACAAGGTATGCAACCTGATGCTTATGCAGCATTAGCAGCATCAGCAGCACTTGCTGTTTCTAATATTCCATTCAATGGCCCTATTTCAGAGGTTAGAGTTGCAAGACTTGATGGTAAATGGTTAGTAAACCCTAGTATTGAAGAAACAGAAGCTGCAGATTTGGAGCTTATGATTGGTGCTTCATACGAAAACATCATGATGATTGAGGGAGAGATGAAAGAAGTTTCTGAAGAAGTAATGATGGAAGCTTTTGAATTTGCACATAAAGCTATTAAAGTACAATGTCAAGCTCAGATGGATTTAGCTGCTATGGTAGAGAAATCAAGCCCTAAAAGAGAATATAACCACGAAGATAGTGACTTAGAATTACAAAAGAGAATTCAAGAAGAGTTATCTGAGAAAGTTTATGCTGCAGCAGCTTCAGACACTGCTGATAAGCACAAAAGAGGTGAAATGTTTGCTGCAATTCGTAATGAGTGGGTTGAAACTCTTGACGCAGAATATGCTGGCGGAAAAATGAGCCTTATTAAGAAGTATTACCACGATGTTGAGAAAAACATGGTTCGTAAGATGATTCTTGAAGAAAGAAAACGCCTTGATGGTCGTAAGCTTAATGAAATTCGTGACATCTGGACAGAAGTTAATTATCTTCCTTCGGTACACGGTTCTGCGGTATTTACTCGTGGCGAAACTCAATCGTTAACATCTGTTACTTTAGGTAGCAAAATGGATGAGCAAATAATTGATGGAGCTGTTTTTGATGGAAAGAATAACTTTATGTTGCACTATAACTTCCCTCCTTACTCAGTAGGTGAAGCTCGTTTCTTAAGAGGAACTTCACGTCGTGAGGTTGGTCACGGAAACTTGGCAATGCGCGCACTTAAAGGAATGCTTCCTTCTGGCGAAGAAAATCCTTATACTATTCGTATTGTATCAGAGATTTTAGAATCTAATGGTTCTTCATCAATGGCTACAGTATGTGCTGGCTCATTAGCACTTATGGATGCAGGTATTAAATTAAAGAAAGCTGTTTCTGGTATTGCAATGGGTTTAATTACCGATGCTGAAACTGGTAAATTTGCTGTTCTTTCTGATATTTTGGGAGACGAAGATCACCTAGGTGACATGGACTTTAAAGTAACTGGTACAAGAGATGGTATCACTGCTTGTCAGATGGATATTAAAGTTGAAGGTCTTTCTTATGAAATTCTTTCGGAAGCATTGGCTCAAGCAAAAGCTGGTCGTATGCATATTCTTGACAAAATGGAGGAAACTATCACTGAGCCTCGTGCTGATTATAAAGACTTTGTTCCAAGAATTGAAAAAGTATATATCGATAAGGAATTTATTGGTGCAGTAATTGGACCTGGTGGAAAGATAATCCAAGATATTCAACTTAAAACAGGTACAACTATTATACTTGAAGAAGTTGGTAATCAAGGTGTAATTGACATAATGGCAACTGATAAATCTGCTTTAGAAGCAGCAAAAGACCGTATTAAAGGTATTGTTTCTGTTCCTGAAGTTGGCGAAACATACCATGCTACTGTAAAGAGCATTATGCCTTACGGTGCATTTGTTGAGATTCTTCCTGGAAAAGAAGGTTTACTTCACGTATCAGAGATTGATTGGAAACGTATCGAAAACGTTTCTGATGTACTTAAAGAAGGTCAAGAGATTGATGTTAAACTTCTTTCTGTAGATGCTCGATCAGGAAAATTCAAGCTTTCTGCTAAGGCTCTTAAGCCTCGTCCAGAAAGAGACTAAATAATTTAGCGGAGATGTTAGCATTTTAACATCTCCGTTAGTTTTATTATCAAAAGGGATACTAATTGATATTAAACATATTATAGCTAGAAATGAAACTTTTTGCAAAAATTCGCGTTTCTAAATCTACAATACAAAAAGTAATGGTTTATTTTACTTAAAAAGAATAAAATGAGACAATTAAAAATCCAAAAGCAAGTAACGAATAGAGATACAGCTTCGTTAGATAAATACCTTCAAGAGATTGGACGTGTAGATTTAATTACAGCTGAGGAGGAAGTTATTTTAGCACAAAAAATAAAACAAGGAGATGAACAGGCTTTAGATAAGTTAACAAAAGCAAATCTTAGATTTGTTGTTTCAGTTTCAAAGCAATATCAAAACCAAGGCTTAACCCTACCCGACCTTATTAATGAAGGAAACCTAGGGCTTATTAAAGCAGCAAAAAGATTCGATGAAACTAGAGGTTTTAAATTTATTTCTTATGCCGTATGGTGGATTCGTCAATCGATATTGCAAGCATTAGCTGAGCAATCGCGAATTGTACGTCTTCCTCTTAATAAAATTGGGTCGATAAATAAAATCAATAAAGCAAAAGCATACCTTGAGCAAACTCTTGGTCAACCACCAAGAAACGAAGATATTGCTGAATACTTAGATATTACTGTAAGAGAAGTTAAAGAGTCATTAAAAAACGCTAATCGACACGTAAGCCTTGATGCTCCCCTTACTTCTGATGATGATACAAATATGTATGACTTAATGAGTACTAACGACACTCCTAACCCGGAGAGTCAGTTATTATACGAATCATTAAGAAAAGAAATTTCTAGAGCTATTACTACACTTTCTGAAAGAGAATCTGATGTAATTAAACTATACTTTGGACTAGATGGAGAGCATCCATTAACACTTGAAGAGATAGGCGAAGAATTTGACTTAACTCGAGAGAGAGTTCGTCAAATAAAAGAAAAAGCAATTAGAAGATTAAAGCATACCTCAAGAAGTAAAATTCTTAAAACTTATTTT
>JAOZSY010000469.1 GCA_029939445.1 Bacteroidales bacterium | reverse complement strand
GCAAAATAGCCTTCCTCTCGGTAGCCCATAGATTTATCACCACTTTGAGGATTTATCCACTCCGTAGGAAATACAGGGAATCCAAGTTTATCACCATCGCGTTTGCTAAGTTTCCCATTACCAGTAGGTTTAAGTAAAAGTGGCAGATGAGCAAATTCGGGAGCATCCCACCCAAAAGCACGGTAAAGCATAATGTGTAATGGCATAGATGGTAGCCACTCTTCGCCACGGATAACGTGCGAAATTTTCATCAAATGGTCGTCCACAATATTGGCAAGATGGTAGGTTGGCATTCCACTAGATTTAAAAAGCACTTTATCATCCAAAGAGGAGGTATTAACCCTTACTTCGCCACGTACAATATCCGTCAATAATAAGTCCTCATTTATGGGAGTTTTGAAACGTAGAACATAAGCTTCGCCATTGGCAATACGCTCCTTAGCAGCTTCAATACCTATATTTTCAGAATTATTAAGAGAGTTTCTATTTGCAGAACTATAAGTGAATGTTTCTTTATTTGCTTCTGCATCAGAACGAAATTTTGTAAGTTCTTCTGCCGTATCAAAGGCATAATATGCACTACCACTTTCAACTAATTTATTAGCATATTCTTTATAAATACCTTTTCTAGAACTTTGTACATAAGGTCCGTAATTACCTCCTTTTTCTATACTTTCGTCAAACTCTATTCCGCACCATTTTAGCGCATCAATAACATATTCTTGAGCACCTTCCACAAAACGGGTTTCGTCGGTATCTTCAATACGTAATATCATGGTGCCACCATGTTTGCGAGCAAATAGATAGTTATACAACGCAGTACGTACTCCTCCAATATGTAAAGGTCCTGTTGGACTTGGGGCAAATCTTACTCTTACCTTATTTTCTGACATGATTTCTTTTGATAAATTTTGAGCTGCAAATATAATCAATACTTAAGCTATAGGGTTATAATTTTGTTTAAATATATCAAATGATAGATTATTAATTTATTGATATTTATTCTAATTGATATTAAACTATTATTGTAGTAAGGAGTCTTTATTATTCTAGTTTATATTCTCTAGGGTTCTAACACACTAAAAACAACTAAACTAATGCTTCGAAAAATTACCCAATTTTTTCGCTTATTTTTATTTTTATTTATTCTATTTAGCTCTTCTTATGCTAAAGCCCAATGCGATTCTATTGTGCCACATTTTACTGTCGACTTAAGCGCAAGCGCTGATATGGAGT
>JAOZSY010000233.1 GCA_029939445.1 Bacteroidales bacterium | reverse complement strand
GCATCAATATATTCAATAATAATAATGGCTTTTTTGCTTAATTCGTCAATATTATAGTCATTCTCCCTTTTCAATTCTTTAATTTTATCAATAATTCCCGATAGTAAGTTTGGTAGTAGCTCAACATTAATGATGTCTCTTTTTTCAATCTTTTCTAGAATAATAGATTTATCACTACTTATTAGCTCATCTAAAGTAAACTCAAAATTAGAAGATAAATCATCATCAATTTCCTTAATTATTACTTCAAAATCCACAGCCTTTAATCCACTAACTTTACTTACCAGTTTTGATAATATTTGAGTTAGGTTCTCAATTTCTTTCATTAAAAAGTCTCGTCGTTCCATAATGTAATTTTAAGGATAATAATCTTTTTTTAGAATTAATAAGCTGAAAGAGAAATCCTACAACTTATAAATCATCAACAATACTGTGTAGAGCATTCACTAGCGATTCGCCGAGTTTTATGGAGCGCTCCGAAGACCATCCAAAGATTGGGTCTGGGATATTATCATTTTGTTTAAAAGGCATTTCTAGAGTTTGTGAAAGGCATTTAAACTCTTCTCCTATATTCTTTGAACATATCATTAAGTTGGCAGTGCCTGCTTCATTCTTTGGATATCCGTGCTCATCTTGCAAATCGTGATTTATAGATTTCCAATTATGCATAAAGCTGTCGGTAAGCGAACTAAGCTTTTTATCAAAAGAAGGAATGCCTTCTATTCCTGAGATAAATACATAAGGAAGTCCTTCGTCGCCATGCACATCAAGATTAAAATCCATTCCTATTTCTCTCATTTTTTGTTTTGCATAATATACTTCTGGGCTATTCTCAATATTAGGATTTGCCCATTCTCTATTAAGATTTATACCATTGGCATTTACTCTTAAATTACCTAATATACTGCCATCAATATTCATATTAGGGATAAGATATAGGTTGGCTTTTTTAAGCAAACTAACTGAGGAAGAATCTTCCTGATCGAGTATGCGGCTAATAAGTCCAAGCATAAACCACTCAGCCATAGATTCGCCAGGGTGCTGACGAGCAATTACCCATAGTTTTTTCTTTGTATTATCACCATCCCCTATTTTCAGAAAATCAATAGGTCTTCCCTGAATAGTTTCCCCAATGCTTTCTAGTTTACATAATGGAGATTGCTGCGCACTATTTACCAAATTCAGATGCTGCTCATAGGAAAATGGGGCAAAATAAGCAATATAAACAGAGTCATAATCTGGCGTAAATTCCATACTCAAAATTCCAGCTTTATAATCTGTAGGTATCTGAAACCATGTTTCGCGATCGTAAGAAGCTCTAACTTGATAATTCTCCCAACCTTCGGGATATGCAGCTTCTCCAGCATTTATTATATTTAATTTACAAGCCTTATCTTTACCACCTTGCATTCTAAAATAAAACCACTGCAAGAAATCAGATTTAGTATCCTTTTCTATTTTAAGTTGTATATTATTACTATCTTTTATATCGATTACTTCAATGTTTCCTGCATCAAAGTTTGAACTTATACTTATGCTCATATTTTATATTTTTAAATTGGTTTCACAAAAATAACATAAATAACACTTCAATTATAACTCTCTAAAATATAATGATTAGCCTATCCAAATATTAATCATATCTCTATAACTAACACTTAATCCAGCAACAGTTCTATAACTATCAATACTATTTATCCTAAATCTATTAAGTCTTTTTTAATTAATGAAATGGATGTCTTTCAAGAACCCAAATACTTATCCAATAAATCTGAAACAGATTCTGAATTAGAATTCTTATTTATTTCTTCTCGTACTGAATCGCTCAACATTTGCTCTACTTTATTCTCAACCATTAACAATGGTTTCTCATCTGGTGGTTCTGGAAAAAGGTTTTGTTCTTTAAACAATCTTCTAGCAACAACTGCAACTTCATTTGCACCTTTATAATTTTCTTGCTGTTCTAATAAATAAGCTAAAGCAATTAAACCATAAGCATCTTCTAATTCTCGTTCTTCTTCTTTTCTGAGTTCATAATACTTTTTAATTAATTTAATTGCAGTTTCAAAATCTCCTTTTGCTATCGACACAAACGACATATTAAAATGATCAATGGTATACATCCCCATGGAGCCAGTTTCATAACTAATTCTCATACTCTCTGTATAGAAGTTCTCGGCTCTATCCATATCTCCAATTAATCGCCACATTTCAGCATTCATATGTGCACGATACATTAGCCATTTCTGATTACCTGAGGAAGCTGCCAAATCACTTAATTCAACACTTAGTTCAGCCAATCGAATTGTATCTAATTTTCGCTGAGAGTTTCTACATAAAGAGGTCAAAGCTTTTCCAATGAGTGTATCGTTTCTAGTTTCTCTTCCAATTTCCAATACTCTATTGGCTAACTCAATAGAACCATCATCATCACCCTCTTTAAACAACTGATAGGCTTGATAAAGCATTTCTTGTGGAGATGCTTCAATAATCTGCTCTGCAACTGGTTTCTCTTCAGAGCTTTCCACTTGTGAATTACAACCTACAATAGACATAATAGCTATCATCAAAATCATGTTAATTATTTTTATCATCTTAATTTTCTTAATGTCTAAATATTGTTAACTATTTCTTTCTTATTGCGCGGCCTGACTAATAGATATACGCAAGTCCCATTGCATATATATCACAAATTTAAACAAAAAAATAATATAAAGTAGGGAGTTTTTACGATACAAAAATAAAATCCTCGCCCTCAATATAAGAGTTATTACTCAAGAACTCCTCTACTCTATCGCGCATTAGCTTTTGCTTTACATACACTAGTATAAATAGCTCTCCCTTGCTAGGAATATCTTCATAATAAAGAACTGTTTTGTCAATCTGTCGTTTCTTTGTAATATCAATATAGCAACAGATATCAATACCGTATTCAATTAGTAGATTAGCTCTTTTACGAGAGATTTTACCTGCTCCCCAAACTGCAACTTTTGGATAATGAGGATTTATTTTTTTTAAATATTCATTTAAGAATGGACTTTTGGCTTTATAAAAAGATTCAATATTATATAGCTCATTGCTTCGGCTAAGGCGCTTTTCAGAGTCATACCATTTAATAACATTTTGCTTTACTTTTCCAATCTTCACTCCTGCATTAAGCCATCGTAGCCACATTTGGTAATCTTCGGGGAAATCGCCAGCCTCGTACATTCCATATTGCTGGGCAACACTTTTGCGCCACATAGCAGAGGGATTTATAATTGGCAGCTCCATAAATCGTTTATTATAAATTTGCTCATAAGTAATCAAAGAGTTTGCCCATTGAACAAAAGCCGCAAAACCATCTGTGCCCTGCTTATGGGCTATATATTGGACCAATCCGCCCACAGCGCCATAGTCCGTATTGCTTTCCATAAAATTGTACTGAAGCTTTAATCTCTCGGCAAAGCATTCATCATCGGCATCCATACGTGCTATATATTTGCCCTTGGCTAACTTGCTGCCTTTATTTGAGGCATAAACAACGCCTTGCTGCCCTTCTGATGAGAGGATAAAACGTTGGTCTAATTTGGCAAACTCCTTAGCTATATCCACACTTGCATCATCAGAATTATTATCCACCATAATGCATTCAAAAGAAATAAAGGTCTGATTTTTTATGGATAATAACGCTCGATACAGAGTTTCTTCTGCATTATAAAAAGGAAGTATTATGGATATTTTAGGATTCATATTTTATACCATTTATAACTCAATGTTGCTACTATAATATTTGCTTTAGACGCTGATTGTTATAATTATTATGATTATTTTAGTCCTGCCTGCCTTGCGGCAAACAGACTAAAACCTTTCATTACAATCTGAGTATTTTAATTATAATTGGCATAACAACCATAATTATACCAATTTGGTATCAAAATACGCTATAAATAAATTGGAATATATTTTCCTATTAGAAGGCAAAAATTATTTGCATAGCCACTTGTGCTGAGCTTGTCGAAGTATAGCTATGGAAATAATTTTTAACGCAGTAATAGGGAAATATAAACGATTTATATG
>JAOZSY010000468.1 GCA_029939445.1 Bacteroidales bacterium | reverse complement strand
ATGCTGATGTGGCCTATATTGGTGGAGGTTTTGGTGTGGGTCTTCATAATATATTAGAGGCTGCTTGCTTTGGAAAACCCATCGCATTTGGGCCTAATTATCAAAAATTTAAAGAGGCTCGCAATCTTATTGAGCTTAAAGGAGCTTTTAGCATTAGCAATTATAATGAATTAAAGGATGTTTTGGATAAGCTATTTATTGATAGTGAAATTCTAAAACAGAAATCAGATGTTTGTTTAAAATATATAAAAGATAATATTGGCGCTACAGAAATGATAATGAAGGAATATTCGTCACCAGAGTAGATTTATTATTATTGCCAAACATGAATTAACTAATAAGCATAAGATTTATGATAAAATAATGTGATTATTGGAGAATAGTGGAAGGTTTAAGCTCTGTCAATTATTTATCAATTTCACAAAACTATCAGGGCTCATTACACCGATTTCACTATTTTTAAAGTCTTTAGTATTTCTTGTAATAATAACTTCTATTTCACCATAATCTACAGCAGCGAAATGCTGTAAAGCGTCTTCAAAATCTTTGAACTTAGAGTTTAGGGCATTTTCTATTACCAATTTGTTCATTTGTAAAACATTAGTAATTGTGAGCAATTGCTTTAATTTTTCAATAACTTTTCCGTGTTGTGCAGTACGTCGTAGCAAATAATATGTATTGCTTACAATAACAGGAGTAATAAAACCCTGTAGTTTTCCTTGCTCGCAAAGGCTTAGTATTATTGCCGAATCATCGGAAAAGGGTTTTCTGTCGAAAAAGAAATCCAATATTACATCTGTATCAATTAGTACCTTTTTCATTATATATATTTTTCAGAAAGACCTTTTGATAGCTCCTCTTTATAATCGAAAGAATCGGGTGCTTTGAAACTTCCGCGTAATGAGTTTACTAAAGGAGAAATATTATTTGGAACTTTCTTTTCAGAAGTAATAGCCTTTAAATAGTTCTCAATAATATCTGATAAACTACGACCTTTTTCCTTGGCAAAAACTTTTGCTTTTTCTATAATACTTTGCTCTATGGTTAATGTTAACTTTGTATTCATAATTCAAATATATTTATATTACACGTGCAAAGATAGTAAAAAATACACGTATTGTCAAATTATGGAAATTGTAATTTCTATCCTGGTGGTTATTGGGACTTAATTTTCGAAGCCTTAAAAGCCGAACTAAAGATAAAAAACTGTGCAGTCCAGTAGGTAATCATTATTATTG
>JAOZSY010000232.1 GCA_029939445.1 Bacteroidales bacterium | reverse complement strand
AATTTGTAAACTGAAAATTGCGTTTGCGACTTGAACCTACCCATTAATAATAATATATTTTACATTATTTAATTATAATAATTTAATTTCACTATTACATTATAATTTTTGTTATAATTATAATCCAAATACTTACCTTTGTCTGTAATTAGAACATTTATTTAACAAAACACAAATCAAATGAAAAGAATAGGACTATTATCAGCAGTAGCAATTTCTGCATCAATGTTTTTCGTTAGCTGTGGTGGTGAAGAGACTGCTAAAACAGAAGTTAAAGAAGAAGTTAAAATTGAAGAAGTTGCACCAGTGGTTAAAGAAGAAGTTGCTGTAGCAACAGCTGACCTTACAAATGGTGAAGAAGTTTACAATAAATCATGTTTTGCATGCCATAACACTGCTGCAGGTGGAGCAGCATTACTTGATGACAAAGATCGTTGGGTTGCAACTGCAGCTAAAGGTTTAGAAACAGTAAATAATAATGCACTTATTGGATACACTGGTGAATTTGGCATAATGCTCCCTAAAGGTGGCAATGCTGCATTTACTGATGTAGAAGTGACAAATGCTGTTGCTTATATGCTTGATAAAGCAGGTGTAGTTGCTAATTAGTACAAATAATACACTTATTAAAAAAATGAGAGCCTTTTATGGGCTCTCATTTTTTATTTATACTCTATTTGATCTTCCTGCACCCAGTCCTCTGCTCTGAACGCTTGAAATAAACGTACAACACTTATGGTATCTTTTTCGCAGTAAGTTTTAATTCTTTCTAGATTATTTTCTTGCCAATAAACCTTCCAAACATCTGCACCTGATATATCATCTTTAGGTGTAGGTATATCAAATACTGCAGTTAATAAATCCAAAGATGTATAGTGTTTATAATCTCCAAATTTCCATAATTGCATTGTATCTAAATGATTAACCTCCCATGGTTTTAATCCTGCAACATCTAATATCTGCGGCACCTTTATTTTATTAATCAACATTCTTCTAGCAATGTAAGGGAAATCAAATTCCTTTGCATTATGACCACATAACAGGTGCTTTCCATCAGAGAAGTATTTATCCAATAAATCTTTAAAACTTAGTAATAATTCTGCTTCCTTATCACCATAATAAGATTTTACTCTCAATTTATTATCGTGAAAATATGCTACAGAAATACATATTATCTTTCCAAACTCTGAATAAATTCCTGCTCGAGGATAAATACTTTCAGCTGAACTTTCATCATCCCTTAACAAAAGCATAGCCTTTTTATCCCAAAGAGTTTTTATTCTATCATTTAGCTTATTATACTCTGAGGACTGAGGAACCGTTTCTATATCCAAAAAAAGGATATTATTAATATTCACTTTATGTAACATATTTGACAGAATTAATTTGCCATAAAGTTAATCAAAAAACGAATTCATAATGCAAAAAAAAGCCCCTATCGCGAGATAGGGGCTCAATATCGTTATTCTAATTACTTAATTAAAGCATTAAAATCAGTATTAGATTTTAGGTTTATAAATTCCATGTCACTTTTTGCTTCATTTTTATAAGCAGGAACCGCGTCAATAGCTTTCTTTAAATTATCAATTGCCATTGTTGTATTATTAGTACGGGCACCAATTACAGCAAGAAGATAATAAGTCTCTCCAGTTTTTTCAGCACAATCTAAAGTCTTAGTAGCTTCAGAAGTATTTCCTTCTGACAATTGAGCAAGTGCTAAATTATAATCACAGCTCTTGGTAGCAAATGCTGCTTTTGCACCAGCATAATCACCTTCAACCATTTTAATAACACCCATATTATAGGTTACATCAATACCTGCGGCACTTGCAGCATCATAATGCGTCTTAGCTCCTTCGTAGTCTTCACTCCAAGCTGCTAATATTCCCATATTATTCTCTACAGTACCTTGATTAGCTTCTAATGCATTAGCTTTCTCAAGATATTGTGAAGCTTTATCTACATCACCTTTATTAATATATATAGCCGCTGCATTATTATAAGCTCTCCAACATTTATCATTCTTAGTAATTGCTGCTTCATAAATATTTAATTTAGTATCTACATCTTCAGTCATAGTAGCAGAATATAATAATTCCTTAACAGTTAATGAGTCAGGACTAGAAGTAGATAATCTTGCAATTTCTTCATCAGTTTTCTTAGGCTCGTAGCAGTTAATTGATATTTCAGCTCTACGAAGAACAGAAAGCATATCTTCAATTTCCTTATAAATAACTGTCATATTACGAATTTGCTGCTCACGCTCAGTTTTATTAACTTGAGACTTAATTACATTTGCAATCTTATTCTTATCAGCAATATCAGAAGCATTAAGAGCATCCATAAAGCCGTCATAATCAGCACCTTTTGCCGTTACGCCAACAGTATACTCCTCTTTATTATCAGAGTTTTTCTTAATTTCTTTTTTAATATACTTCTCTGCAGTAGCACCACGATCATCAGATAGCTCTTGATTAAGAGTTAACTCACCCTCTGGCGAAGCCCATGCGCTAATTGTAACATCCTTAATTACCCAATTAAGACCTAAGAAATTCTTTAAAGAATCCATTTCTTCTTTAGAGTCTTTATTAAGCTTAAGACCACTATTCAAGTTTGATTTATTATAATCAAAATATAACTTTGCAGAAGTACTAATAATAGTTTCCTTCTCATACATATGTTCTGCAATTGCAACATTCTCACCTTTTCCAACACGAGAAGAAGTAACTACAATACCATCTGCTATTTTCACATCAGCAACAGGAGTTTCTTTACCTCCCTTTAGTGAAGTAACTTTAATCCATAATTCTGAAACTTTCATTTCTGGTTTATAGTCAAAAACATCAGAATAATTAATTGGGCCACCTTCTTTATAGCTAACTACAGCACCTTCACCTTCAGCTTTTTCTCCCTTTAGTAATAATGGCTTAAGAGCTATACTTCCACCTTCATACTTTAAATAAGGCTCAAGCTTAACAACTTCTTTTGTTGGAAATCCTTTTGGAGGAATAGTATCATTAATGTTAAATGTCACCTTACCACCCTTATTAACAAGCGGGCTAGGAGTTACATGATACGGACTTGGCAATTTTAAACTACCACAGCTAGCTACTACAAGAGCTAACATAATCACTAATAATGTTTTGAAGTTACGCATTCTAATTTATTTAAAATTATTATTAATATTTATATTATCTAAATCTATATTATTATTTGCAAAAATACCAATACTTATTGAATTAAAAAAAAAAAATAGAGAATAATCTTTTCATTCTAAACATAAACCAAATTAATCATATAAAGACCTGTGTATCACAAGCCTTTATAAAATAAAATATCTAAAATTATCTCTTTCCGTCATTAAACTTAATAATATGAGCTTTCGGAACTTTATTCTTAATACTATTAAGAGCAGGTTTTGCCTCTTCCTTTGTTCTATATTTACCAAATGAATATTGGAACCAGCCAGCAAACTCATCTTCAGTAATATCACTATCTTTTAAACCATACTTATATGCCAAGCGTGATATAGGATAAGGTCTTCCTTTTGAAGCCGCTATTTGAATTTTATATGTCATGCCTGATTCGTATAAACCATCTTTATCCATAACATCCTTATTCACTTTAGCTAGACCACCAATATATTTACCATCTTTAAACACTACAACATAAGAACCTTTAACCTTAGACAAAGCTCTATTCTGCGTAGCTTCTCCATACGAAGAATAACTACCTACAGTATATCTATACGAACTCTTATATGGGTCTTCCTTAACATCTTGCGATAAACCCAAACGTTTTTTCAATAGACCTTTAGAAGTAGTACCACCAAATACTGCTGCAATTTGAATCCTATACTCAACATTACTACTTTGTGCAGCAACTGCAATAATTGGAGCACTTACTAGCGCTGCAGTATTATCTTGTGCTGCAGTAACAGATTGTGCTACGGCACTATCTTGCACTGTAATAATAGCTTGTGCTACAGCACTATCTTGCACTGTACTGTTAGTGTCATTTTTAACTAAAACAACCTCATTAAGAGAAACTCTATTAGTAAAAG
>JAOZSY010000231.1 GCA_029939445.1 Bacteroidales bacterium | reverse complement strand
AATTTAGTGATTAATCAATTTTAATAATAGAAAGATTAAACATTTAGAATCTCTATTTTTTCTCTAACTAAATCCAGAGATTCCTAATAGCTCGAAATTAAATAATTAAACTATTCAAATACTAAAATAATGTATCCTATTCAATAAAAACTTGCCTTTTTAACAAAACTATACCTAATTCTAGGTAGTCTATTTATACAATGGGCATTCCCGCCATTTAATTTTTAATGAAAATTTAAGAATCTACAATTAGAAACAGCCACGAATGACCGTTACACTTTAATGTACAATGGGCATTCCTGCTCGTTGACTTTAATAATTCTTTATTCAACAATAACCCAAATTGGGCAATGATCGCTTTGAAAAGCATCTGGTTGAATACCTGCAGATTTTAACTGTGGCAAAAGATTATCTGTTATCATATTATAATCTATACGCCAGCCCTTATTATTTACTCTTGCATTAGCTCTATAGCTCCACCAAGAATAATTATCTGGATCCTTATTCAAATGTCGGAAAGTGTCAATATAGCCCTCGGCAAGAAAATCAGTCATCCACTGTCGCTCTTCTGGCAAAAAACCTGAGCTCTTCGCATTACGTTTAGGAGCATGAATATCTATCGCCTCGTGGCAAATATTATAATCGCCACTAATAATAAGTTTAGGTCTTTCTTTTCTCAATTCTAAAATATAACTATTAAAATCCTTAAGCCACTCCATCTTAAACTCCTGACGAATATCGCCCGACGAACCTGATGGGTGATAAACACTTATAACGCTTATATCTCCAAAATCGGCACGTATAAATCTACCTTCAAAGTCATATTTTTCAATTCCAATTCCTTTTACAAGCTTATCGGGAGTAGTTTTGCATAATATTGCAACGCCACTATACCCCTTCTTTTGCGCCGAAAAACTATAGGTTTCGTATCCCAATGCTGCAAAATCGAAATTAGGAATCTGATCCTCCTGAGCTTTCGTTTCTTGAATGCATACTACATCAGCATTGCTTTCTTCTAACCAGCTTAAGAAATCTTTTTTTACTGCGGCACGAATGCCATTTACATTATACGATACTACTTTCATTGTTCTAATTATTAAATATATAGCTAAAACTAATTATACTACCTTTGTCTTCATTATTTATAAATGCAAACTTAACATCTTTAATTAGATATATGTATAAAAGCTCACTTATATTTCTTTTTATTATTACCATTAGTATTTATTCTAAAGCGCAATGCCCGCTTAATATTAACCAAACCCCAACTATAAATACCAATGGTCAAATTTTATATTATTCATTCAATGGCAATACTATAAACCAAGGTTCTGGATCATATACTGCAACAATTTCAGGAGCAACGTATTCCACAGGTATTTGTGGACAGGCGATGGAATTTGATGGAGTAGATGATTTTGTAAAGATTGATCCTTTTATTTCTTTAACCGGTAATTATACTGTTTCTGCATGGATATATATTAATAATATGCAGAATAGCATGGCAGTTTTCACAACCCGAGATCAATGCGCTACTACATACCGAGGATACTCTCAAGGTGAGATTTTTATTAATTACTATAATTCCGCCTCTAGCAATTTCCCTCAAGAGTTAAACTATAATGTAAATGTTCATCAGAATTGCACTGGATATTCACATGGAGATAGATATAATGCAGTAAATTACACTTTTGCAACCGGAAGTTGGCACCTTATTACTGTTAGTGTTCAAAATAATAGCAGTGAATCTCGTATAATAAAATACTATATCGACTGTCAGCAGTATACTAATAATCAGCATCTAAACACTAGTACAGCTGCTGCATTTAGTCCAAATAATAACAATAAAACATTTATTGGAGCAGTATCAGAGGTTAATAATTTTATTTATAGTTTTAATGGCAAAATAGATGAATTCAGACTATTCAACAGAGTATTGCCAATTGACGAAGTTATGGATTTATATCATAGTTGCAAACCTTTAGATATAAACATCTCTACTTATAATGGCATTTGCACAGGAGATTCAGCATTTATAGAATTGGAAAATACTCAAACAGGAGTAAGCTATCAGCTTTATGACTCTACAAATCAACAGTTTATTGGAGGAAGTATTAATGGTGGTTGCAATACGATTTCTTTTAGCACAGGGCTTATTACTTCTTCTACCGATTTTTATATCAAGGCAACAGATACAGGCTGTACTGTGGTTTTAGATACAATAATAAGTCTGAATCCAAATAGTGGAGCATCATCTAATTATTACGATACAATTAATGTTTGTTTAAACGAATCTATAATAATTAATGGAAACTTATACTATCCACCAGCATCTATTATTGATTCGATGCTAAGTGTAGCAGGTTGCGATAGTATAAATCATACAACTCTATTGGCAATAGCACTACCACAAATAACCCTTGGCAATGACACCTCAATTTGCAATGGCGATAGTATAAATCTTCAAATACCTTCTACTTTATCGAATATAACATGGAGCACAGGGAGCAATCAGCCTAGTATATGGGCAAATACAGCAGGGCAATATTGGGTAGTAGCAAGCGATACAATGTGTAGTAATTCGGATACCATTAATATAAATAATTCATCCACAACTATTATCGATATAAACGACACAAGCTTTTGTATTGGATATAAATGGTTAATTACTTTGCCCACACAAAATCAGTATCAATGGTTTAATGGGAGCACTAATAATTCTATTGTTATAGTTGATTCTGGAGATTATTGGGTAAACATTACTGACAAATGCAAAACCTATAAAGATTATTTTTCCGTACACACTATTGATTGCTATTGCCAAATTACAATTCCAAATGCATTTACACCCAATGGTGATGGAATAAATGATGTATTTTTTCCGGTTATAAACTGCAGATTGGATATGTACCGCTTATATATTTTTAATAGATGGGGCGATCTAATATTTGAGTCTTTTAATCAAGACGAAACATGGGATGGGCGCTATAAGGGCAGCGATGTTACAGATGGTGTTTACTTTTACCGCATGGAATACCTTCATGAAGAAACTAACGAAAATGAAGATTATAAAACAGGCAGTGTTACTATTCTAAGATAATTTTTATAACAAATTCATTCTTTCAGCATCTTGCCTTATAAATATAAATAGTAGAATGGTAAATGCCCATAATGAAGAGCCGCCATAGCTAAAGAATGGCAAGGGAATTCCTATGGTAGGCAGCAGCCCTAAAACCATTCCAACATTAATTGTAAAATGGAAAAACAATACTGAGGCTACGCCATATCCATAATATTTTGCAAAGCTAGATCGCTGTCTTTCGGCAACAAAAATAAGTCTTGAAAGTAATGCAACAAACAGTAAAACAACTCCTGCAGCTCCAATAAAACCCCACTCCTCGCCAACTGTACAGAAAATAAAATCTGTACTCTGCTCAGGTACAAAATCAAATTTTGTTTGAGTACCTTTCAGAAATCCTTTTCCAGTAAATTCTCCAGAGCCAATTGCAATTTTGGATTGATGTACATTATATCCAGCACCATAGGGGTCGTCTTTAAGCCCCAGCAATACTTCAATACGATCTTGCTGATGCGGCTGTAACTTATTAAAGCCCGCGCCTACTGAAAATATAAACCCTGAGCTAATTATAAAAACAGCTAATAATCTCATTATAACAGAGAAGCCCTTTCTCATAAAATAATACAAGCCTGCAAGCAAGCTAAATATAACACCTGTAAGTATTATCTGCTCTTGTAGTGTATTAAATACAAGTGCTAATATTGCTAATATGACCATAACAAAGCCTACTCCAAACACACCTCCAGGCAAGCCCATACGATACAAAACCAGGATAAAAGAAACATAAACCAATGCACTTCCTGTATCATTCTGAAGGACAATAAGCGCCGCCGGCAGAAACATTATTACTCCTGAAATGACTATTTGTTTTAGTTTAAGTTCCTTAATGCCACTCAGAAAGTGAGCAAGGGCTAGGGCTGTGGAATATTTCACAAACTCGGCAGGCTGTATTGCAATACTGCCAAATTGAAACCACGATTTAGAGC
>JAOZSY010000467.1 GCA_029939445.1 Bacteroidales bacterium | reverse complement strand
GCCTTTTATACTATTCAGGGCGAAGGATTTAATGCTGGAATGCCATCTTACTTCGTTCGTATTGGTGGTTGTGATGTTGGTTGCAGCTGGTGCGATGTTAAGGAGTCGTGGAATGCCCTTTTGCATCCTCCTGTGGAAATGGATGGTGTAATAGCGCAGGTGCTTGAATGTAATGCTAAAGCAGTGGTTGTAACTGGTGGTGAACCATCTAATTATAATCTAAAATATTTTACTGATAAAGTTAGAGAGGGTGGTTTCAAAACCTATATCGAAACATCTGGCGTGGCGCACCTAACTGGTGATTGGGATTGGATTTGCCTTTCTCCAAAAATAACTAAGAAACCATTGGAAGAGATATTTCCTAGGGCTTCGGAATTAAAAGTAATTATTCAAACTGCCGAAGATTTTAAATGGGCAGAAATAAATGCTGCTAAAGTGGGAGAGGATTGTATGCTATATCTTCAGCCAGAATGGAGCCAATCTGAAAAAATGATGCAACAGATTGTTGATTATGCTTTAGAAAATCCTAAATGGAAAGTTTCTATTCAAAGTCATAAATATATGCATATTCCATAATCATTACAGTACTTTTTTATAATAATATTAATTTATGCACTAATGATAAAAGCTCCTAAAACCATAATAATTAGTGGTACTGGTCGTAATGTTGGTAAAACAACTTATGCTCAAGAAATTATAAGGGAGTTTAAAATAGAAACCCCCATTGCCATAAAAATATCATCACATTTTCATAGTCATAATTATAAAATGAAAATAATAGATGTAAATGATGATTATAAAATTTGGGAAGAAACAAATCCTAATGAAAATACGGATAGCTCTAAAATGCTAAAGGCGGGTGCTCATAAGGTCTTTTATATAGAATCAAAAGATGAATTTCTGCCGAAGGTTATAAGTGTATTACAACAAATTATAGATTTTAATAATAGAATAATAATAGAATCGGCAGCTATTCGTAGATATATCCAGCCAAAAGAGTTTGTTTTATTATTTTCAGAAGAGTTTCCTAAGATAAAAAAATCTATGCTTGACATTGAGTCGCTTATTGATAAAAGGGTTTTAGCTTCCTATTATTAATTCCTAATACACATTTCTCAACTATAATTATGTAATATAATTAATTATAATAATAGTATTTGTAATAAAAGTAATATCTTTACAGACTAAGATGCTTAATCATAAAAAGATAGTTACACTACATTGAGAATAATGAAAAAAAACAAAATAATTG
>JAOZSY010000466.1 GCA_029939445.1 Bacteroidales bacterium | reverse complement strand
GTGGAAAAGAGCTAAAATTCTCTTCCACTTTTCTTTTCCCCAACCCTGAAGGGTAGAAAAGTAAAGAATCAATCCATTGAAAACCCCCTTTAGTCCCAATAGCTATCGGGAAGGACAATTTTAGATGGATTGATTTCTCACTCCACCACAAACTTTCCCACACCCAATACCTTCTTATCTCCAAGCACCTCAAAGAGGTAAATTCCTGGATTAAGATTGTCTAACTCTATACTAATCTGTTTTTTGCCTTTAATTAAAGATTTACATAAGACTAACTGCCCCAAAGAATTATAAATCTTTAGCTCGGCATTATTTTTTAAGTTTTCTGTTAACTCAATATTTGTGTAGTTACTTGCAGGGTTAGGATAAACTCTCAACTCTGCTGCACTGAACGGAGTCGAAGACTCCCAACCAACTACACCATTGCTATCGGTTTTAAACATCCAAGCGGCATCATTTATGTTTGCCCATTCACTTGAGAAAAAACCTACTCCCATAAAACCACCATCATCGCATAGTAGGATATCATTTAGTTGGCTATCGTCGTATATTGGACTGCCAAAGTGATAGGTTTTTGTCCATAGGCTATCACCATTGGAGTTGAGTTTTAGTATAAATCCTAACCTATCTCCTCCATATTTGGTTAATGTGCCTGATACTATAATACTTCCATCGGGTAAAGTTTCTACTCCCATGGCTTGGTGGAGGGTGATACATTCTAAGCTTTTATATAATTGATATGCTTTGTCCCAAAGTATCTGTTTGTTACTAGCATTAATTTTGTAAACATTAACTCCCATCAAAGGATTATTTGCATCATTATTATACATATAAGCAGTAGAAACTACATAGCAATTATTTCCAGTTTGTTTTAAATCGCCTAATGTAGCCATTCCAACGTATGTATTAGCCTTTTTACGCCACAAAATATTACCTAATGAATCTGCAATAACAAAATTAGCTCCTCCAAATTTATTTATGAATGCATAACCTCCATCAAGTGCAAATTCTACGCTAAAAACATTCCTTACATCATCATACGCCTTAGTCCAAATCACATTCCCCAAGCTATCAATCTTCATTAAGTAAGACCTTGCACTACCTGCTCTCATATAATTTCCAGCAAGTATATAATTATTATCTGGAGTGGATTTTATGGCGGTAATATCACTAAATTTATCAGCATTAGATATTATGTTTGCTGTATCAGGATGAGGATATATCTTTGTCCAAAGGGTGTCTAGGGTGTGTTTGT
>JAOZSY010000230.1:2294-4135 GCA_029939445.1 Bacteroidales bacterium | reverse complement strand
GAGCTTGTTAATGGCTAATTATTAATGGTTAATTACTAATGGTTAATTATTAATGGTTAGTTGTTAATGAAAAATGTTTTTTTGAAAATATATAAATAAAAACGATATATGAAGAAGTTAATAGAATGCGTACCTAATTTTAGTGAAGGTCGTGATATGAATGTGATAAATCAAATCACAGCAGAAATTGAAAAAATAGATGGTGTAAAGCTTGTTGATGTTGACCCTGGTGCTGCAACAAACCGTACTGTTGTAACTATGGTTGGTACTCCTGATGAGGTTTTAGAAGCGGCTTTTCAGTCCATAAAGAAAGCTCAGGAATTAATTGATATGCGTGGCCATAGTGGAGCTCATCCTCGCTTTGGGGCTACTGATGTTTGTCCTTTGGTGCCTGTTGCTAATATTAGCATGGAAGAAACGGTAGAGTTTGCTCATAAATTGGCAAAGAGAATAGGCGATGAGTTAGAAATTCCTATCTATTGTTACGAGAATGCTGCAAAAACTGATGTTCGTAAGAATTTGGCTAATTGTCGTGCTGGTGAGTATGAGGCTGTTGCCGATAGAATTATTACTGAAGAATGGCGTCCTGATTATGGTCCTTCAGAATTTACCGAGAAGGTTGCTAAGAGCGGTGTAACTGCTGTTAGTGCTCGTAACTTCTTGGTAGCAATTAATTATAACCTTAATACAACATCAACTCGTCGTGCTAATGCAATAGCTTTTGACGTTCGTGAGCGTGGTCGTACTAAGCGCGATGGCGATGGTATTACTGGTAAGATTGTGAAGGATGAAAATGGAAAACCAGTAATGATTCCTGGTACTTTGAAGCATACTAAGGCTATTGGTTGGTTTATTGATGAATTTGGCATTGCTCAAATATCAATGAATATGACTAATATTGAGGAAACTCCTATTCATAAGGCTTTTGATGAAGTTAGTGCAAAGGCAATGTCGCGTGGTATGCGTGTAACGGGCTCTGAACTTGTTGGCGTTGTGCCTCTAAAGGCTATGCTTGATGCTGGTCGTCATTATCTTAAATTGCAAAACAGATCTACTGGTATAGCTGATTCTGAATTGATTAAGATTGCTATTAAGTCTCTTGGTCTTGATGAGTTATATGCTTTTGAGCCTAAAAAGAAAATTATAGAGTATATTCTTGAAGCTGATGCTCCAAAACAGCTGATTGATATGAATTTAACGGATTTTGTTCACGAAACAGCTTCTGAGTCTCCTGCTCCTGGTGGAGGGTCTATTTCGGCTTATATGGGAGCTATGGGCGCTGCTTTAGCTACTATGGTTGCTAACCTTTCTTCTCATAAGCGTGGTTGGGACGATCGTTGTGAGGAATTCTCTGATGTTGCTGAGCAAGGTAAATTCTATCACGATTCATTATTGAAATTGGTAGATGAGGATACAAATGCTTTTAATAAAATTATGGATGCATTTGGATTGGCTAAGAAAACTGATGCGGATAAAGCAATTCGTTCACAGGCAATTCAGGATGCTACTAAATATGCAACGGAAGTTCCATTAAAAGTTATGCGCCTTTGCTTTGAGTCAATGGATGTGTCAAAGGTTATGGCAGAAACGGGTAATCCTAACTCTGTAACCGATGCAGGTGTTGGTGCTTTGGCTGCTATGGCAGGCGTTAGAGGTGCTCACTTAAATGTGCGTATTAATGCCAAAGATCTTAAAGATAGGGCTGTGGCAGATGTGTTATTGTCAGAAGCTAAGGATATCGAAAATAGAGCATTATTTCTTGAAAATGAGATAATTGCAAT
Organism: Bacteroidales bacterium; assembly: GCA_029939445.1. GTDB lineage: Bacteria > Bacteroidota > Bacteroidia > Bacteroidales > UBA1556 > UBA6267. The sequence goes on along the minus strand of JAOZSY010000230.1, from coordinate 2,354 downwards.
AGTTGAAACTAAATTATAAAGGTGTAATTGGTAAAAAAATTGTAATCGGTAAATGGTAAA
>JAOZSY010000230.1:0-2194 GCA_029939445.1 Bacteroidales bacterium | reverse complement strand
TTGTAATCGGTAAATGGTAAAAGTTGTAATCGGTAAACGGTAAAACTTGTAAACGGTGGGTCAGTAATACGTTATACAGTTTACTGATTACTGATTACAGTTTACTGATCACCGATCACCGAATACCGGTCACTGATTACCGTTTACTGTATACCGGTCACTGATTACCGATTACAGTTTACTAATCACCCTTAATTACTTCACCTTTCTCCCTTCACCCTTAAACCCTTAACCTCAATGAACCTCCTTCAAGTAAATAATCTATCAAAAGCCTACGGCGAGAAACAATTGTTTCATAATGTGAATTTTGGTATTAACCAAGGTCAAAAAGTAGCTCTTATTGCTCAAAATGGCATGGGAAAGACTAGTTTGCTAAATATTATTATGGGAATTGATATTCAGGACGAAGGTGAAGTTGTAATTCGTAAGGATATTAAGATATCATACTTAGCTCAAAATCCTATATTTAATACAAAGCATACTGTTTTTGAGGCGGTATTGGATAGTAAGAATGAGTTTTTTGCTATTATTAAAGCCTATGAGGATGCTCTGGAGCAAATGACTACTGATAATAGTAAGGAAACTCAGGAGGCTTTGCATATTGCTATGGCAGCAATGGATGTGAAGAATGCATGGGATTATGAGAATAAGATAAAGGAAGTATTAAGTAAGCTGCAATTAAGTAATTTATACCAACAGATAGAATCTCTATCGGGAGGGCAGAGGCGAAAGCTTGCTTTGGCAAAAAGCTTAATTGAGGATGTTGATTTACTTTTATTGGACGAACCTACAAATCATCTCGATATAGAAATGATTGAGTGGTTGGAAAAGTTCTTAAAAGGGCAGAAGATAAGTTTGCTAATAGTAACTCACGATAGATATTTCTTAGATTCTGTATGCGAAGAAATATACGAACTTGAGTATGATGGTATATTTCATTATCGAGGAAATTACGATTATTATGTTGAGAAAAAAGCTGAGCGAATAGCCCTAGAAATTGCTGAGCAAGAAAAAGCGCAGAACATAATGCGCAAAGAGCAGGAGTGGATGCGCCGCATGCCAAAGGCGAGAACTACCAAGTCAAAAGCAAGAATTGATGCTTTTTATAAACTGGAGAAGAAGGCGCAGAAGGTCCAGCGCGATGAAGTTAAGGACTTTAAAGTAAAGGTTTCAAGGATAGGTAATAAGATATTGGAAGTCAATAGTATATCAAAATCGTTTGATGAGAATCTAATCATAAAAAACTTCTCTCATACCTTTACTAAGGGCGAAAGAATTGGTGTTGTTGGCCCAAATGGTGCTGGTAAATCAACATTCTTTAATTTGATAATGGGAGAACTAAAACCTGATTTGGGAAGCATAGTTAAAGGACAAACTATGGTGTTTGGGTACTTTACACAAACGGGTTTGCAGATTAAGGAAGACAAACGTTTAATAGATATAGTAAAAGAAGTTGCTGATGAAATTCCTTTTGGAACAAGTTCAACTTTATCTGCAGCACAGTTTTTACATTATTTCAATTTTGATTATAGCACTCAACATAATTATTATAGAAATCTTAGTGGTGGAGAAAAACGTCGTTTGCAGTTGATGTTGGTGTTTATTAATAATCCTAATTTTCTTATCCTTGATGAGCCTACCAACGATTTAGATATTGATACTTTAAATGTATTGGAGGATTTTCTTTTAAATTACCCAGGTTGTTTGATGGTAACAACCCACGATAGGGCATTCTTAGATTCTGTGGTTGATCATTTATTTGTATTCGAAGGCAATGGCGAGATTAAGGATTACCACTCAAATTATAGTCAATATAGAGCCTTAAAACGAAAAAAAGAGAAGCAGCAGAAGAAAATTATTCGCGAGACCAAGCAAAGTGTTGATAATAAGCCCAAATCAATCCAAAAGAAAAAAGCGACTTTTAAAGAAAAAAAGGAGTTCGAAAAACTATCCGAAGATATTGAAAGCTATACAATTCGCAAAGATGAGATAACAGCATTATTGAGTGCAGGACAGGGTAGTGCTGACGATTTTAAGGACTGGGGATTGGAATTAAACGATATTAACGATAAGCTTGACGAAATGGAAATGCGCTGGCTAGAGCTTAGTGAAGTGGTTGAGGGATAAGGGAGAAGAATTTAATGGTATAATGAATTAATGGTATAATGAATTAATGGTATAATGAATTAATGGT
>JAOZSY010000047.1:12364-14076 GCA_029939445.1 Bacteroidales bacterium | reverse complement strand
GCTATTATGATAAGTATATTACGAGGACTTGGCGATGTAAAACCAGCAATGAAATATGCCTTTATTTCTTACATACTCATAAATCTTCCCATTAGTTATTTCTTGGCTTTCACTTTAGATTTAGGACTTGCAGGAATTTGGATTGGTTTTATAATTGGCTTAGGAGTAGCCGCTGTATTATACTATTCTAGATTTAGAGTATTAATAAAAAGGCTGAAAACTGAACTATAAACTATATAGCTACACCATTCTTAAATACTATCTCATTAATAATTCCACCTTCTTTATTAAAGAATAACTCTTTACCATCTTTTTCATTATTCTTATATTCTACAGTATGTTCCTTAATACCAGAGGGAAAATATTTAATTAATGTACCATCACCTTTATCAAAAAGCCCATCGCCTACCGTGCGGCCATATTTATCATAATAAAACCATTTTCCATCTATCATATCATTGTAGTAATAACCCTCTATTCGCAATGCTCCCCCTAAATAATACGACTGATAAACTCCATGTTTTAGTCCATTTTCATAATTATAAATCTCACCAATTTCTCCATTATCAAAATAATTTTTTGCTGTAGACGTTTGTTTGCTATTAGTATAAAAACGTTCTTCTTTTAATACGCCATCAAAATAATAATCAGCAGCTCTACCTTCAAGTTTACCCTGCTTATAATTAAACTCAGATTGTAAAACACCCGTAGAATAATAATATTTAGAAACACCATCAAGTTTATCTCCAGAGTAATTCAACGCTGACATTACATTTCCATTATCAAAATAAGTGTATTTAGGAGAATTACTACACGAAAATAGCAATATGCTAATTACTAATGCAATAATTATTATTTGAAATTTCATAATAAATTTTTATATCAATTACTATGGCAACAAACGTTTATACATCATAATAGTATTCTCTAGACCAAAATAAAGAGCCTCAGATATTAGTGCATGACCAATTGAGACCTCCAATAATCCAGGAATATTTTGAGCAAAGAATTTTAGATTTTCCAAGCTTAAATCATGACCTGCATTCAGACCCAAACCAACTTCTTGAGCCGTTTCTGCTGCCTGAACAAATGCCTTAATTGCCATTTGTTTATTTTTTGGATAATAGTCTGCATAGCTCTCCGTATATAACTCTACCCTATCAGCACCAGTTTCCTTAGCATGAAAAACCATTTCTGGATTAGCATCTACAAAAATAGAAGTGCGAATACCTGCTTCCTTTAACTCTGCAATAGTATCCTGAAGAAAAGATTTGTTCTTTTTTGTATCCCAACCAGCATTAGAAGTAATTGCATCTGGCGCATCAGGTACTAAAGTTGCCTGCGCAGGCTTTACATCAAGCACTAGTTTCATGAAATTATCGATTGGATTGCCCTCAATATTGAATTCTGTAGCTATCTTATTATGCAATTCGTATACATCGGCATACCTAATATGACGCTCATCAGGACGTGGGTGTACAGTTATTCCTTGAGCACCAAAACGCTCACAATCAAGAGCTACATTAAGTAGATTTGGCATATTGCCTCCCCTTGCATTCCTAAGGGTAGCAATTTTATTTATATTTACGCTTAGCTTTGTCATAAATTGTATATTTGCTTACAAATGTACATTAATTATTTTTTCACTTATCTTTTATTTAAGTGAATAAAATATTAATGGGAATTCAGTGAATCAATAAATATTTTACATA
>JAOZSY010000047.1:3107-12264 GCA_029939445.1 Bacteroidales bacterium | reverse complement strand
TTTAAGTGAATAAAATATTAATGGGAATTCAGTGAATCAATAAATATTTTACATACTTATAGTAAAATATTTGTTGTTATGAATCTAAATGTACATTAATTATTTTTTCACTTATCTTTTATTTAAGTGAATAAAATATTAATGGGAATTCAATGTATCAATAAATATTTTGTAATATTATAACAAAATATTTGTTACTTGCATATTAATGAGCTATTAAGATATAAACTCTTTATTATTGAAATAGCTAACTATATAATTATAATAAACGAATGCTAGCAAAGGATTTAATTTCAGGCACAATTTCACCCTTATTACTAACCGATACGGCTAATAAGGCTATGGATCTTATGGAAGAATTTAAAGTTACACATTTGCCCGTAGTTAGTTCTATTGATTCAAATAATAAAACTCTTTTGGGATTAATTTCAGAAGAGGACTTACTAAATATAGAAAATCCAAGTATTACTTTAGATGAGGTTCATGATTTATTAAGTTCAAATTTTATTCTGGAAAACCAACATATTTATGATGCAATTTTCTTAATGGGAAATAATAAGCTTTCAGTAATCCCTGTAGTTACTAGTAAACATAGTTATATTGGTAGTATAAATACAAGGTCTATTATTAAATTTCTAAATGAATTTACCGCCATAAATCAAACTGGTGGAATAATCGTTTTAGAGATGAATCAGCATGATTATAGCCTTGCACATATTGCGCAGATAGTAGAATCAAATGATTCTAAAATATACAATTCACATATTTCTTCGGTAAATAATGTGAATAATATAGAGGTTACTATAAAAATTAATAATGAGAATATAGATGCTGTTGTTCATTCTTTGGAAAGGTATAAATACAATATTAAATACACTTTTAATAATGCAACAGAATCGAATTCCAAGCTTGAAGAGAACTACGAATCACTTATGAGTTATTTAAATATCTAAAATTATATTGGTGATCAAGTCAGTGAAACATATACTCCTATTAATAATTCTATTATTCTCGATAAAGGCAATAAATGCCCAAGAAGTAATAATTGGGAACATTACTATCATTGGTAATAATACCACTAAAGAGAGTTTTATTATTAGAGAGCTTATATTTGAAGAAGGTGACACTTTAAGTGCGAATGACTTTGAAGAGGCAATAAATGCTAGTACCAATAATATTGTTAATACAAGCCTATTTACTGAAGTAAATATAAGCACCAATATAAACAACAACACTGCTAGCATTGAAATCAAAGTACAAGAGAGGTGGTATTTATGGCCCATTCCTCAACTAACTATTGATGAAAGGAACTTTAATACATGGCTAGAAAATCCAAATCTTAACAGAGCAAGTGCAGGAATTTTTCTTACTCATAATAATATGCGTGGTCGTGGTGAGATACTTAAAGTATTGCTGATGTTGGGCTATAATCAGAAAATAGGTTTATCATATGAAATGCCATATCTCAATAAGAAAAAAACCTTTGGCATGGGTTTTCAGAGCATTTACACCCTTAAGCATGAAGTAAATGCAATTACAGAATTTGATAAGCAGGTGTTTCTTAAAACTGACAACAACCCTATTCAACGGGATTGGTTAAGTACTTTAGATTTTAATTATCGTCCAAAGCATTATTTACATAATAAATTTCAGATAAGATATCATAAATGGGAATTTGCTGATTCGCTAGTCGATTTCAACCCATACTACTCACCTGACTCTACAAACTCGCTACAGTACTTTGGTCTTTATTACAAATTAAAACTTGATCATAGAGATTATAAACCATATCCTTTGAATGGTTACTATACCGATCTTGTACTTTCTAAAAATGGATTAGGTATTTTTGATAACGGCCTAAATACTTTTAGTATAAAATCTACTTCTAGAAAGTATTTTCAAATTCATAACCGTTTTTATGGAGCTGTGGGTTTAATTGCCAAGGCTAGTTTTGGAGGATTTCAGCCATATATGATTGAGCGAGGCCTAGGCTACGGTAGAGACTACTTGCGTGGCTACGAGTACTATGTAATTGACGGACAAGATTATGTAGTTGCAAAATCAAATATTAAATTTGCACTTGTTCCTAAAAAAATATTTAAGGTAAAGAAAATTCCCACAGAGAAGTTTAATACTATTCCCATTTCTATTTACTTAAATGTATTTGCCGACGCAGGCTTTGTAAACAATAAACAAATTTATAGCACAACTAATAAACTTCCCAACGATTTTATATACTCAGGAGGTATAGGACTAGATATATCGACATATTATGACGCAGTAGCTAGAGTTGAGTGGACAATAAATGCTTGGGGTGAATCTAGAGTTTATCTGCACTTTATTGCTCCTATATAAAGGAAATTGTTTAGGAAGAGGAATTAAGAATGGAGAATTAGTGAATGTAGAATTAATAATTCGTCAGTCCCTGACAGCTATTGAAAGAGTGATTTCCCGTCAGACTTAGTGATTTTCTGTCAGCCCGAGTGATTTTTCCCTGCCTGCCATCCCTACGGGAGGAAATCCTGTAGCAAGGGATTGCAAAGAGATAATTGTAAAGCTTGTATTGAGCTTAGTCGAAATGAAGGCTGAGAATTAATCAAGAAAGCATTGTTAATAATCAATGATAAATCAAGCTCCAATCTAACAGAAATAAAGATATTTTCGCTAATAAGACATCATTATTTATTACAAACATAAAACACTCATATAACATTGAGAAACATTATATTTATACTACTATTTGCCCTTAGTTTTATTAATGCTGCTGCGCAAAAATCCACTAATAATACTCATCCTGAGGATTACTATCTAAACACATGGGATAAGAACCTTAATAGTTTATTAAAAAATGATAGTAATTCAATAATAAACCATGTAGTATTTAATAATAACAATCTACTGGCAATTTCGGATTTTCATTACGAAAAGTATACTAGTAATATAAAATCGGAAATAGAGCTAAATTACGATATAAGAGTAGGTGAAATTCTTAATGACTATATAAATAATGGTAGTAATACTGCTAAGATTCTTGCTTACTCAAATTATTTGGGAGTATATTTTGAGAAAGAACTAGAGGATAATGAACTACCAAAAGAGCTTAAATACCTACCTTTTGCCCTGAGCGCAATGAATAATATGGCCATTAGCAAAACTGGCGCTGCTGGGCTTTGGCAGTTAAACTATTCTGCTGCTCGTAAGGAGGGCTTATATATTGACTCTTATGTTGATGATCGTAAGAATATTCATAAGGCCACAAAAGCAGCCATTTCGGAAATAAAGCATTTGCACAAACTATATAACGATTGGAATCTTGCTTTGGCCGCATATAGTTGTGGCGCTAGCAATGTTAATAAGAGCATTCGTAGGGCTAATAATCAAATGAATTACGATAGTATCTATTTATTGCTTCCCGAATTTGGCAGAGATATAATCCCTAGTCTTACGGCTTCTATAATTCTTCATAATTATGCCGATAGCCTTGGCATTTGTAATAATAAAATAGACTTTGAAATTGCTATTGACACCTTAGAAATATCTAAAAGATTACACTTTGTACAACTAAATGAGGTAATCGGTATTTCAATTGATACTCTTCATTTTTTAAACCCTGAATATAAACACGATATTATTCCTGCTGTTAGCGAACTATACACTTTATTAATTCCTAAAGGATATTTAGCAGCATTCAATAAATATGAAGATTCTATTTATTCTTATAAAGATTCCGTGCTTTTTGACATTAGTAAGCCAGTAATATTACCTCCTGCATCAAAAAGTCGTCATTATGCTAAATATGAACCTGAGCAAGTTCCCGATGGTAGTGTTAGAATTAATTATACAATAAAATCTGGTGATAACCTTGGCTATATTTCAGAATGGTTTGACGTAAAAGTCAGACAAATAGAAGATTGGAATAACATTTACGACCCGCGAAGAATTAGAGCAGGAAAAACACTGAAAATATATGTCGATAAAGACAAAGAGAGTTATTATAAAAAGCTAGAGACAATGAGTTTTGCTGAAAAGCAAAAACGCGAAGGAAAAACTGTAGCTGAAAAAGAAAAGAAAAAGGTAGAGCCATTGGGTAAAGACTGGTTTTATCATACAGTAAAGTCTGGAGAATCACCATACATTATTGCTAAAAAATATAATGGAGTAAGCCCTGAGGATATTCTTCGTTGGAATAATATTAAGAATGCAAGAAGCATACAAATTGGGCAGAAATTAAAAATAAAGAAGAAATGATAAAGCCATTAAAAACTGTCTTCTTTTTTATTGTTGTGGGAGGTCTTCTGGCTCTTAGCATGCTTCTGCTGCCTAACGAAAAGATTGATGTTTTAGGTTTTAAAATTCATATGCCCTCTTTTGAAGAATTGATAACTAAAGACAGTATTAGCTATGCCGACATTTCTGACATTACCAAAAACATTAATAATATTGATTCACTTATTGATATTACAACAATAGTAGATTCAGACAAAATTGATAGCATTGCAATAGATTCTACACTAGCCGACAGTACACTTATAGCATCGCAAAAAGAGATTAGAACTGATACCGCAAAAGCAAATGCTATTGCTCTAGCACAAAATATTTATAGAATAGAATTTCCTAAAGCTGACAATTCTAACCTAATGAAGTTCTTCGCTAAATTACCTAATGCCAGAAATAAGAATATTAAAATAATGCACTATGGTGATTCTCAGATAGAAGGAGATAGAATTACCAGCTATATTCGTAATAAATTGCAAAGAAAATATGGTGGTTTTGGACCGGGATTACTTCCTGCACTTCAGCCCTACGAATCGTATTTTAGTATAGACCAAACAAACGAAGGCAATTGGAAAAGATATGCCATATTTGGCAAGCGTGACACCATAGTAAAGCATAATAATTATGGTCCTTTGGCTGCATTCTCGCGTTTTGCACCTGTTAATAATGATAGCATTATTCCAGACTCGGTGCAATATACTGCTTCAGTAATTTTTAAAGAATCGAAGCTTGCATATTCTCTTGTACGTAGTTTTAATAAAGTAAGACTTATGTATGGAAATGCTAAAAAGCCCGTAAATGTAAAGTTCTATGTTGATGAGCTGCTAGTTAAAGAAGCTGTATTAAAAACCAATACATCATATTCTGTTTTTGAATTTACATTAGAAGCAAAATCTAAAAACCTCAGAATAGATTTTTCTGGAGCTGACAGTCCTGATATTTATGGTATTGATTTATTATCAAAAACAGGAATTAGTGTAGATAACATAGGTATGCGAGGCAGTTCAGGAACCATCTTTAGAAAGATGAATTACTCACATTTAAAACAATCGTATGATGATATGGATGTGGACCTTTTTATTCTACAATTTGGAGGAAATGTAATGCCGTATATTAAGGATAGCGTACAGGCAGTAAATTATGGAAATTGGTTTAAGAGTCAACTAAAAACCATTAAACGTATGCGTCCTGATGCTTCATTTATAGTAATTGGCCCATCAGATATGTCGTATAAAGATGGTGATATGTTTGTTACTTACCCTTTCTTAGAATTGGTACGCGACGAGCTCAAAAAAGCCTCATTGGCAGCAGGCTATGGCTATTGGGATATGTACGAAGCAATGGGCGGGAAAAACTCAATGCCATCGTGGGTAAATGCAGAGCCGGCATTGGCAGGAGCCGATTATATACACTTTACACCTAAGGGGGCAAAACTAATTGCTAATATGTTTTATAATGCACTTATGGTTGAGGGGGTTAAGTAAGAGTGAAGAGTGAAGAGTTTCCTTCGGCTTCGCTCAGGATGAAAGATGAAGGGAGAAGGGTGAAAGGTGAAGGGAATAAGAATAATAACTTATGTGACCTTATGTTACTTAAGTGCCTTATGTGGTATATTTAAAGATAATATGAAAAACAACAACATATACGGAATTATAATAGCATTACTACTTATACCAAGTATAGTAAAGGCTCAGTATATGCAGTATCCTTTTGAGCAAAGCTATTATTCAATGATAAAATATGATAGCAATAAACTTAAAATAGATAATAAGAGCACTAATTTCAATATCTTTAATTCAAAACTAGAAAAATTAATTAGCAATGGCGACGGGCAAATAAATATTGTTCAGTATGGAGGATCTCATATACAGGCTGATGTTTTTTCTGGTGAGTGTCGTTCTAGATTTCAATCTTTCGAAGGTGGGCAAAATGCAGGTAGAGGTTTCGTTTTCCCTTACAGACTAGCTCATACAAATACTCCTTATGGCTACTACTTTAGATATACTGGAAGCTGGGAGAGCTGTAGAAATACTCAAAAGAAAAAGACCTGTGATATGGGAATGGCAGGAATAACTGCTATTACTCACGATTCGGTAAGTACACTAACTTTGCTTATTGAACCTGAGAACGATTTAGACTATAGTTTCAATTCCATAAAGATATATCATAATACAGACTCTACATCATTCGATATACTAATAGACAGCACCTTATGGTCTTCTAAAAAACTATTTAAGGAAGAAGGATATACCGAGTTTAAACTAATTGACTATACCGACAGCCTTAATATTAAGTTTGTTCAGCTAGATACCAACCAAAGGTTTTTCCAACTTTTTGGTATGTATATCAATAATGATTTTCCAGGTATTGTATATCATAATCTTGGAATTAATGGTGCAGCTACAAGGTCATTTCTTAGGTGCAATAGAATGACCAAAGAGTTGAAAAGCATAAAACCCGATTTGGTAATCTTTGGAATAGGAATTAATGATGCTTATGGCAAGAATTTTCATCAAAACAAATTTGAGAAGAATTACGATTCCTTGGTAGCAAGAGTTTTAGAGGCAAATCCAAACTGTGCTATAGTTTTTGCTACTAATAACGATAGCTATTATAGAAAAAGATATGTAAATCGTAATGGCATAACTGTACAAGAAAGCATGTACAAACTGGCAAAGAAGCATAATGCTGCAGTTTGGGATATGTTTGAAATTATGGGAGGCCTAAACTCTGTTGTTTTATGGCAAAGGGCTCATCTTTCGAAACGCGATAAAATACACTTTACAAGAACAGGATATATCCTTTTGGGCGATATGCTTTTTGAAGCTATAATTGAGAATTATGGCGACTTTCTGCAAAAGAAAAATAAAGCGCTACTTGCTAGAAATAATACTGATAATAAAGGAAGTTCTTCCATTAATAAAATACAACTTCGAAATACCACGCCATTTGAAATAAACTCAAATGTAGAAATATCGCTATTAGAAAATGAGAATAATATACACTTAAAGTCTACTGAATGACAATATTAGACTACATACAAGAAATATTTATTTATAATCCTAGCAAACCGCTAATATTTACGCGATTCTATTTCTGGGCATTTTTTGCAATTGTACTATTGGGTTATTCATTAGTCTATAAAAACAATAAACGCTCAATGCGTTCGGCATATTTATTTGCTGTAAGTATATTTTTTTATTATAAATCATCTGGCTTATTCTTTTTTATTCTGTTGTTTTCTACAGTTACCGATTATTATATTGGCAAGGCCATATACGACTCCAATAAGCTGTTAATAAGGCGATTACTTATAGCTCTAAGTTTAATCGTAAACCTATCACTATTGGTATATTTTAAATATTCATATTTTCTAACTTTGAGTATTAACGAGATGTTTAATACCAATTTTGAAGTGGTAAACTTAATGGCTCAGCTAGCAAATGATGCAACAGGAAGCCATTTTGATGTGGATAAAATACTATTACCGGTGGGTATCTCCTTTTATACTTTCCAAACTATAAGTTACTCAATAGATATTTACAGAAAAGAGGTAAAACCCGTAAATAATATTATTGATTTTGGTTTTTATGTTAGTTTCTTTCCTCAGTTAGTAGCAGGGCCAATTGTTCGTGCGGCACAGTTTATCCCTCAAATGTACGAAGAGTACAAACTTAGTAAGGCTGAATTTGGCTTAGCACTTTTCTGGATAATGAAGGGCTTGGTAAAGAAGATATTTATTGGCGATTATATTGCTGTAAACTTTGTCGACAGAGTTTTCTCTGCACCACTCTCCTATTCAGGTTTTGAGAATCTTGCTGCACTTTTTGGTTATTCGCTGCAAGTTTATATGGATTTTGCAGGATATACCGACATTGCCATTGGCGTTGCGCTCTTATTAGGCTTTAGACTTCCTAAAAACTTTAACTCGCCATATAAAGCACAAAATGTTGGCGATTTCTGGAAACGTTGGCATATCTCACTTTCCACTTGGCTTAAAGATTATTTATACATTCCAATGGGTGGAAATAGAGGTGGTTCTATTTTTAGCTATATAATGCTAACAATAATTCTTCTATTTATTACCTTACTAACAGGTATTTGGTGGCTATTCCCAATATTCTACATTGTGGGAATTATCCTTGCAATATTTATGCGCAAATCAAAGAATTTTGCAAAGCATATAAATACAAATATAAACCTAATGCTCACTATGCTAATTGGAGGACTCTGGCATGGAGCAAGTTGGCAGTTTATTATATGGGGTGGGCTTAATGGTTTGGGCCTTGTTGTATATAAATATTGGCGAAAGATTAGCCCTTGGGAAAATTCACAAAAAACCATTGCAGTAGTTTGGAAAATTGCAATCACATTCTCATTTATAACATTTACAAGAGTGTTTTTCCGTTCCGAAAGTATGGAAGTTGTCAATGGGATGCTCCATCAAATCGGCTTATTATTGCCTTCACTTAGCGACTTCTCAAATATTGTAAGCAATACCGATACTGTAATATTTATTCAGCAATGGGCACTTATCCCAGGAATTATAATTGCTTATAAATGGGTATTTGTGATAATGATGATTGGCTTTGTATTCCATTGGTTGCCATATAGTTTAAAAGATAGCTACCGAAATTGGTATATAAACCTTAACTTCTACCTAAAAGCATTTATCTTTGCCTTAGTGGTATTTATTGTTTATCAAAGTATTAGTAGCGAAATGGTTGCATTTATTTATTTCCAATTTTAAGCATAGAGATGATCTCTTTTTGACAATAATAATAGAAAATATGTACAGAATATTAATAGTTTCTTTTATAGTACTATTCTTCAATAATTGTGTTGGAGCACAAAAGCATGAAGAATCCCAAGAAGTAAAACT
>JAOZSY010000047.1:0-3097 GCA_029939445.1 Bacteroidales bacterium | reverse complement strand
ATCCAATTTTAACCATATAATTTAGTTTATAATACCCAAAATATGTATAGAATAATTATAGCATTACTAATAATTCCTTTCTTCACTAACTGCTCTATTGCACAAAAACCTAAAGAAATACCAGAGTCTATTATAAAAATTGAAGCTGGTGCTGAACATATTTCAGAATACCTACCAATAATTAAAAACAAAAGAATTGGTATAGTTGCTAACCAAAGTTCTCTAGTTGGCAGAACTCATCTTGTGGACACATTGCTATCAATGGGAATAGATATAAAAAAAGTTATGAGTCCGGAACATGGCTTTAGAGGAAATGTTAGTGCTGGTGAGCATATTGCTGACGGTAAAGATTCACGAACCGGATTATCAATTATTTCCCTTTATGGTTCGCATAAGAAACCCACAAAAGAAGATTTGGAAAATATAGACATACTTATTTTTGATTTGCAAGATGTGGGAACTAGATTCTATACTTACCTTAGCACATTGCACCTATGCCAAGAAGCTTGTGCCGAAAATAATATAAAATTAATAATACTTGATCGCCCAAATCCAAATGGCTATTATATTGATGGACCTATTTTGGAAGAAAAACATAAGTCGTTTGTGGGATTAGACCCAATACCAATAGTACACGGAATGACATTGGGAGAATATGCTCAAATGCTAAATGGTGAAAAATGGCTGAACGATGGTGTACAATGCGATCTAAGCATTATAAAAGTAAAGAATTACAACCACTCCATGAATTATGATTTGCCAATAAAACCATCGCCAAACTTACCAAATAATATTTCCATAAACTTATACCCTAGCCTTTGCCTATTCGAAGGCACAAAAGTAAGTATTGGAAGAGGAACAGAGCGCCCATTTCAGATGTATGGATATCCAACTTTTGCAGACTTCGACACTGTTTTTACACCTGAACCAATTAAAGGTGTGGCAGCAAAACCAAAACTGCAAGGCAAAGAATGTAAAGGTTATACATTGATTAATTATAATAATGAGATGGCAATTACCAATAGTAAAATAAAGCTAAATTGGTTAATTGACGCATATAATCAGAGTGGTAAGAGTGATGACTTCTTTAATAGCTTTTTTAATAAATTGGCAGGAACATCTATATTAAGAAAACAAATTGAAGAAGAAAAAACTGAACAAGAAATACGTGAAAGTTGGCAAAGTGGACTTAATAATTTTAAGAAAATTAGATCCAAATATCTTTTATACTCAATTGAATAGGCTGGGTAATTGTTAATGTTTAATGCGTCAGACTATGTGATTCTGTGTCAGACTGAGTGATTAGTTTTGCTTGGTAAATAATCCAAAACACACACTAGAAATATTGGCAAAATTAAAAGAACCCAATTGATTTTGAATATTTGTAAGATAAACCTAATATTTCAGTATCTTCACTGTTTAATAATTAACTCTAATAGTGAACCAACTAAGTCTCAAATACTTAATCTCTTACTTTCAATTTGATAATGAATTTGAGGGTAGAGATCTGTGAGGGTTCTACTTTTTGGACGTTAGCATAAGCTGCATAAACCCATGAAAAATGATATTGCTGCACATAGACTGGACTCATAAATGATTAGAGAATGCAATCCTAAAGACTAAATATTATGAAGCAATTATTACTTTTACTTTCGATAACAACATTAATGATTTACTCCTGTGGTAAAGAAGAAGCATTTAGTGATAGCCAAATTCAATTATCCATAAATGCACCTGTATCTTATGACAAAGGAGTTGCTACACTTAAATTAGAAGTGAATGTGCTTGAAAGAGGAAATGATGATTTTCAATATAAGTGGCAAAATGATAGTTTAACTAATAACACATCTAAGGTTATTTCGTTTACATCTGATACTATGATAACTGTAGAAGTTTTTAACAACAATATACTTATTGGAAAAAACTCGATTCTATTAGCATATAATTTAATATTATATAGCGGTGACTATACTATTGATTTTAAAAGTGAAAAATGCAGGGTTCTTTTTGTTTATGACGATAGTTATAAATCTATTCTTGAATACAATAGATCTAATATTCACACTTTTACTATTGAACTTCGTGACACAAATGATGTATGTATGACTGAATATAAAGGTACAATAGATAGTGATACTTATATTCATTATTTTTTAGGAGTACCAACAATTACTATTGCTAGATTAAATGAGGAACATTCTGCGGGCTCTCAAGGACTATTAGATAGTGGAATTTATCACTATTATGTTTTACTAGACACTCCTAACTGTAGTATTTTTGGGCTGAATTCCATTGATTTCCTTGTATTACATTGGATTTACTTTGGTAAGAATGGCTCACTCTAAAAATATAAATTACTAAAAATAATCCCCTAGCTGCTACGCAATTATATCGCGTTGCATAACAGCTTCGTACAACCATGATATTACATCGTAGTTGTATAATCTTTGTTCTTTATGTATTACTCTTTTAGTTACTATTTATTAATATATTGTTATTCAGACGGAACGCTATAAATCCCGTACAATTGTCGGGAGTACAGCAGCGCTACGAAGCATTCGCGGAGTAGCGGGGGCAAAACAGAGCAAGAAATACGTGAAAGTTGGCAAAGTGGACTTAATAATTTTAAGAAAATTAGATCCAAATATCTTTTATACTCAATTGAATAGGCTGGTTAATTATTAATGTTTAATTGTTAATGCGTCAGTCCCTGGAATATCAGGAAACCATGATTTTAAATAATCAGTAGCAAATCTATGTATACTTGACACTTTAAATTACTGTTCATAATTTGCTACAAATAAATATACTGTCATTAACTCAACATCGGAAAACTTTGGTTCATTATTATTACTAAAGCGTTCACAAAGAAATTTTAATTCATTTTCGTATTTTTCTGTTACATAGAAGAAAATTTCTACTAACTTATACTCCTTATCCTTGATAATCATATCTTTTTGTCTTTTAGAATTAGACACTAAGATACTGATTATCTGGATAATAACCAAATATATCTAGTTATTTTTCAATAAATTATGAACTTTTTTTTGTTGATTTCTCAACCCTTGATTCGCATTAATGGTTAATGGTTTAATTA
>JAOZSY010000229.1 GCA_029939445.1 Bacteroidales bacterium | reverse complement strand
TTGTTCCTGAGTTTAAGAGTAAAAATTCAATATACGAAGGATTAGATAATCAATAGAACTAACGATAAAAACCTATCATTATGCGTGTATTAACAATTGCTATTTTGATAATAATATCAGGAAATATAAAGGCACAAAAATTTAATGATTTATTTGAAAAAGGATCATTACGAATTGATTATATACATACTGCCACCCATAATAATGAAATTATCTCTCTCGACGAATTCTATCATGAACCATATTGGGGAGGTTCGGAAGTAAATCTTATTGACACTTTTAATTATGGCTATTATAAGTTTGAGATGACCGATAGCATTAGTAGCAAAATATTATATTCTAGAGGATATTCTACATTAAGTGCAGAATGGACACATACTAATGAAGCAAAAGATAATTGGAGAAGTTTTTCGGAGAGTATAATTATGCCTTTTCCTAAGAAAACCATTATCGTAAATATTTATAAAAGAAATAAACAACAAGATTGGGAAAAGCTTAGTAGTATATTGGTAAATCCAACAAACTATATGATAAACTCCAATCAAAAGACTAAGATTAAATCTTTTAAAATACATGATAGTGGCAAGCCCTCTAAAAAATTAGATATTGTAATACTTGCCGAAGGTTATACAGAGCAAGAACTCCAGAAATTCATGAAAGATGCACAACGTTTTACAGACACACTTCTTTCATGGTCGCCTTTCAATAACTATAGTAATAATATAAATGTATGGGCAGTACCAACAGTATCAAAAGAATCTGGAACGGATATTCCAGGCAAAGGCATTTATAAGAATACCTATTTCGATAGCCATTTTTATACTTTCGATACTGAAAGGTATATCAATACTGTAAAAAATGTAAAAATACGAGATGCAGCAGCAAATGCTCCTTACGACCAAATATACATTCTTGTAAACACAAAAAAATATGGTGGTGCAGGAATTTATAATTATTATTCAATATGTACAGCCGATCATCCAAAATCAGGATTTGTATTTTGCCATGAGTTTGGACATGCTTTTGCTGGCCTAGCAGACGAATATTACTCTTCTGATGTTTCAGTAGAGAACTATTATGATTTAAAAAAGGAACCTTGGGAAGCTAATATTACCACTTTGGTTGATTTTGATAACAAATGGAAGAGCTCCGTAAATAAGGATACTAAAATCCCAACAGAAATAAATATAAATGGGAATAATCCATTGGGGGCATACGAAGGCGGAGGATACGTTGAAAAAGGTGTTTATCGACCACTTCCCGACTGTTCCATGAAATCGATTTTGCATAATAAGCTATGCCCAGTTTGCAGCAAGGCTATTTCTGATTTATTGGAATTTTATTCGGAATAATAAAGTTTTTTATCTTCTATTTATTTAATTCTAGCAATTCACGAACATCGGTATCACTCATAAGGTTGGTTATACCATTAAGCAGTTCTAGGCAGCCTTCTTTATTACTATTGCATGCAACAGAAATGTAATTTAACGTCATGTTTTTATCTCCCAATTCATAGTGAAATTCAGCGAGGCGTATATAATTTCTATAATTAGTATTTGAATATTCAACTCCCTGTTCCAAAATAGCAAAAGCTTTATCCTTTTGTCCTTTATTCCAGTATATACCTGCTAAGTCAAAATACACCTCTTTATTGTCGGGGCTAATTTCCACAATTCCTAAATACACCTCCACCGCCTTATCATAATCTTCCATTTCGGCATATATATCACCAAGAATATATTTAAAATCTAAATTATCGGGAGTAATAATTAAAGCCTCCTTTATCATTGGTAGAGCCTTCGTATAATTCTCTATATTAAAATAAAGCAAAGCTATATTTACAAATGCTTCTGGCAATTTATCATTTATTTCTATGGCTTTATAGTAGTGTTTTATTGCAGCATCCTTATTATTCAAATTTTCGTAACACTGTCCAATATACATATGAGTAGTACTGTCTGGCTCTTCATAAACAAAGGTTTCCTTAAAATTATCAATAGCTTCTTTAAACTTCCCTAAATTAATAAGAGCGTTAGCTTTATTGAAATATGCGCTGCTAAACTCATCATCAATAGCTAAAGTATAATCGTAAGCCTCCATTGCTTTTTCATATAATTGCAAATTGCTATATGTAATTCCAAGGTTAAACCACGCTATCTGCGAGTATGGATGCTCTTCAATAAAATTACTGAAGAACTTAATGCTTTCATCCATATTTTTGCTCAACTCATAGCAAAACAATATCTCGTATAAAGCACCTTCATCATTATAATCTTCATCAAGTACTCTTTTCAAATAATCAATAGCATTATCATAATCATGTAAATTCTCATATTCGTAAGCAATATTCATATACACATCCTTTATTTCAGGAGTTATATCAATAGTTTGTTTATGAATTTCTATTGCCTGTTTATGCTTGCTCATATTGCCATAAATAAAAGCAAGAGTTTGCAACGCCATATAGTTATGTGGCTCCATTTGCAATATCTCTTTTAGAATTACTATTGCATTCTCGTATCGTTTCGACGACATAAGGCGTTGAGCCTCTTTTAGCTTAAATACATTATGATTTGGGTGAATATTTACGGCAGTTTGCAATGCCAGGTTCAGCTTTTTATTGTCATGTGTAATATCATAATAATCAATAATCTCCTCAAACTCTTCCACATCAAAATATATAACATTAGAATCCTGTATTGATGCTTCAAAACGTTCAACTAATTTATTAATATCCTCCTGCGAAAACTCATTAAATTCCTCTTCCATTATATTCCATTATTATGATGCAAAAATAATTATAAACTCATTAATAAGCATTGTTTTATGATAATATTTGTTCACATTCTTTAATTGTTACTAATCAGTCCATCTATATTACTGATAATACGGCACATAATATAATTGTTTTGTCATATTTTTTTGCAGATACTTAGATATAATTTTACTTTTATAAAAGCAAAATTACTCAGCATGCAAAAATTTCGCCAAAATAACTTAATTCTATTCCTATTCACACTGATTAGATACCTTTCATTTAAACAAATAAAATTAATTCACATCCCTTATTTTACATAAATTAAACGGCCTAACTAACTAGGTATATGTAATTTAATAAAACTATTTGTAATAGATGCAACTTTTATCATCTTCTAAGTCTTTTACATACTTAGTAAAACAAAAGGAATGAACCCCTTTTTTTAAGCATTAATAAAAGCAAGACTTTCCCCTCTTACTTTTTTGTTTATTTCTATCAATCACTTTTTCTCTTATCTTTGTCGCTTAATTAATTAAAACATAAAAATGAAAAAACTATTACTTTTAATAATTGTTATAACAATTTCACAAACTGCATTTTCGCAAAAGGTATATAATGCTGTTGCAGGAGAGATGATTTTTGGATTTTCTGATGCTTCGTATACCGCTGATGGTTCTGGTATTCTAGGAAATAATTCTCAAGGGAGTATTGCTGGCCCTATGCGCTGGACTGTATGGTTTCATTTAGGTTTTTATACTCATTACGATTTTAGTAAGAATGTTGGACTTTATACAGGTATTGTAAATAGAAATATTGGTTTTATTACTGATGAAAGACCTTCGGATAGTAGATTTACCGACAAAGTAAAATGGAAAAGACGTTCTTATACTTTAGGTATTCCTCTAGCAATAAAAATAGGAAATTTAGAAAAAGGAATGTATGTTTTCTTTGGTGGGCAATACGATATGTTTTACCACTATAAAGAAAAAGAATTTCTTCCTGATGGTAAAAGAAAAAACAGTCAATGGTTTAGTGATAAAGTAAATCTTTTTATTCCTTCAGTATTTGCAGGTATAACATTCCCTGGTGGAATGAGTGTTAAAGTTACTTACGAATTAAATGATATGATGAATACAGGTTATACTACTAGCGATGCTGCAGGAAACCTTATTAAACCATATGAAAATATGACATCTAGATTAATCTATACTTCTGTATACACTATGCTATCGTTTAAAGAAAGCTATATGCAAGTTACTAAAGAAGAGAAAAAACTAATGGCTGAATCATATTAAGATTTATAATTATTAAAATGAAATAGGCAAGATAATATCTTGCCTATTTTTTTATGAAAAAAAAGCTATTATCAATATTTCAATTATCGATAATAGCTTTTATAC
>JAOZSY010000465.1 GCA_029939445.1 Bacteroidales bacterium | reverse complement strand
CTTTACCACCAACAATCAACCATTATCCATTAAAATTCCACCCCAATTATTGGAAAATAAATTGTAAATTTGCAAACCCACAATAGACGTTCATATCTAACTTATAATCAAATTATTAACTTTTTATTAAGTCAAAAATGATAAACGAACAATTAATAAACCCAAAGAGTATAGTTGTAATTGGAGGTTCCAATAATATAAATAAGCCCGGTGGTAAAATTCTTAAAAACCTAATTGATGGTAATTTTGCAGGAGATTTATATGTAATGAATCTTAAGGAAAGCGAAGTGCAAGGAATTAAGAGCTTTAATAAGCCCGAAGATTTGCCACAAGTAGATTTGGCGATTATAGCCATTGCTGCAAAATATACTCCTGAGGTTGTGGAGGTATTAACTACTCAAAAGAATACAAAAGCATTTATAATTATTTCTGCGGGATATAGCGAGGAGAATGAAGCGGGTAAAGAGCTTGAAGACTTAATTGTAGAAAAAATAAATAAGGTAGATGGGGCTTTAATTGGACCTAACTGCACAGGAGTTTTAAACTCTAATCATCATAGTATTTTTACTGAGCCAATTCCGAAATTAGATCCTAAGGGAGTTGATTTTATTAGTGGCTCTGGAGCTACGGCTTGTTTTATTCTTGAGTCGGGAATTCCTAAAGGTTTAAGTTTTTCTTCGGTATATACTGTTGGAAATTCGGCACAAATTGGTGTTGAGGAAATTTTGGAATACTTAGATGATACTTTTATTGCCGAAACTAGCTCAAAGGTTAAATTATTATATGTAGAAACTATTTCTAATCCTGCAAAGCTACTTAAGCACGCATCATCACTAATTCGTAAGGGTTGCAAAATTGCTGCTATAAAAGCAGGTTCTTCTGATGCAGGAAGCCGTGCTGCAAGTTCTCATACTGGAGCATTAGCAAATTCTGATTTGGCAGTAGATTCTTTATTTCAAAAAGCTGGAATTGTTCGTTGCTATGGTCGTGAGGAGCTTATGAATGTTGCTTCGGTATTTATGCACCCAACTCTTGAGGGAAAAAATATTGCAATAATAACTCATGCTGGTGGTCCTGCGGTAATGCTTACCGACGCACTAAGCGATGGTGGCTTGGAAATACCTCATATTGAAGGCCCCGTAGCTGATGACTTATTGACAAAATTATATGCTGGCTCATCGGTTAGCAATCCCATCGATTTTTTGGCAACAGGTACTGCCGAGCAATTAGGTGATATTATTGATTTTGTAGATCAAAAAATGCCAGAGATTGA
>JAOZSY010000464.1 GCA_029939445.1 Bacteroidales bacterium | reverse complement strand
GTAGCAGAAAGTAATAGATTTGTGGTTGTGGAATGTTGGAAATAATATTATTTTAAAACATTATTTGTAATTTTAAAGAGATAAATATATAAATATGAATGATTTATCGAATATTTGTGTGCCTTGTGGTCTATGCTGTGATGGTACTCTGATTGGCTTTGTAGAGTTAAGTAGTGAAGAGCTGCCTATTATGAGAGAGCTTATGGATATTGAGGAAGCGGATGGCAAAGGGTTTATTATTCACCCATGTAATAGCTTATCTGATGGGTGCAATATTTATTCCAATAGACCAAAGCAATGTGATATTTTTAAATGCAAACTTTTAAAATCTTTTGAGAGAAAGGAGTTGGATTTTTATTCGGCTATTGAGATTGTTGACCTGATAAAACAACAAAAAATTGACATAGAAAAGAAGATTGCAATACTACAAATTGAACTGCAATCTTCTTCATTTTATTTCAAAATAGTAGAATTGAAAAAGATTTTGCATAAAAAGACTGCTGGAAATACAATTAATAAAAATTATTTAGAATTACTATCAGATATTAAGCAGTTAGATATCATACTGTTAAAAGAATTTGGAATTACCTTAGATTGAAAAGCGAATTGATGGGATAAAAATAATTTTCAATAAATATATTAAAAGGGCTTAATGCGAAGATGGATGGTCTCCCTTAGATATTTATAAATACATATTTAATAAATGATTATGAAAATAAACCAGAATTGGCTAAGAGCAATGGGCTTATTAGGCTTATTAGGAGGTCTGATATTATTTGCAGGAGATATGTTATTCTATTATGACCCAAATAATACAAATCTTAAACTAAATATGGGTAATGCCTCTGACCTTAGACTTATGTTAAGTGGAATTTCGGCATTGCTAGCAAGCTGGTTTTACTTATTTGGCTTGGGACAGGTTTATTATGCATTTGAGCCTACAAAACCAGTTGTGCGAAATACTGTAATTATTAGTTTTGCGGGGATATTAGTATCTTATGGAATTATACATGCTGCATATATTGGTATTGCAGTAACAGCAAAACTTGCAGTTCAAAATCAACTTGATATTGAGATAGCAACCGCCCTCGCAACAGATATTAATCAGGTGCTAAGGTTGTTTATTTATCCAATTTTTGCACTTTTATCAGGGCTCTTTATTTACCAAGTTTGGAAGAAAAAAACTTTATATCCAAGGTGGATTATACTATTTTTCCCGCTAACTCCTTTCTTATTTCAAGGGATAATTGGGAATTATTTATCGGGAAGTATTA
>JAOZSY010000046.1 GCA_029939445.1 Bacteroidales bacterium | reverse complement strand
ACCAAAGAGGAAGATATGCTCCTAGAACCACAGATGTTCCCATTTCGCCAAAAACTATAGAAATAATCTTAGTAAAACCCTCATTAAGTTTATCAATTTGCACAACATGACGGTATTCATGAAGAGCAAGTTGCTCAAACCATTCTTCGGCATAAGTATTTTGGGGACTAAGAGCATGAACTTCCATTCGTTTTGGAGCCCATATTACCATTGCATTGGAAGTAGATGATTCCATATGCATTATTACATCTATCTTGGTAGTGGTTGTATCTAATCCTTTACCCACATTTTGTGAAGCCCATAATAGTTTATTGGCAAAATTTTGAGCCTTTTCTTCTGCAAATTGAGGATATACTAAACGAAATTTCTCAGTATCTATTTGTTTCCATTTAATAGAACCCCTATCCTGACCTGTATTATAAAACTGACTATGAGCATCAGTCACAACAACTAATAAACCAAATAAGAATAGTAGTTTAATAATTAAATAATGCTTAACGATAGCTCTATTATTGATTTCCATCTACAAATCCCTTTTACGCATTTGCTGATAAATAAGAGTTATCATATAAACAAATGCTACTGAAAAAACAGCTATTGCCGCATTAAAATATACTGGTGCACTAAGTGATAATCGAAGTAAAACTGTTGCTAAAGCAAAACCTGAATTGCGAAACAAAACTCTATATCTATAACTATACCTTAATGAAACTAATACCATAAGTATATCTGTATATATTAATATATTATAAAATGCTGGAAAAAATTTAAATGTATTGGAATGAGTAAAAAACATATAACTATCCTGAATAGCTAAAAATAGGAAGGCAATCATTAACATTACAGAAATAACTTTCTTTGTTACCTTAAAATTTTCCTGATTATTATCATTAGTTGTAATAGAGTGATGAACTCTAATTCTACGAATAAGATAAATTCCTAGAAACACTAGAATAGCAGAAATAGAATCCGACATTATATGAAATATAGTATCATAGCTAGCGCTCCAATCTATTGGCTCAGAGAAATTACTAAACTCTTTAAAAGCATTACGTAATAATATTAGAGAAATAATTTCAAACTGTTTCTGGACAGAGCGAGCCAGTGATTTTGGTAATGAAAAAATTAAACTAATAACTTCCACAGTAAGTAATACTACAAAGGCTACGTTAATTGCTGCATAATGGTTTGTAGCAATATATTGTGATAATAAATCTGGAATAAAACCAAGAATATTCAGGTGAATCAATAAAAGAGATATCAAGAAACTAAAAACTAATATTGTTCCTATAATTCTTTGATTATTATCTCCATCCCAATACTTCTCAATTGGATCGTAAATTTTAGCAATACTATTCTGTAATTTTCTAAGCATCTGATTTCATTTTATTAGTAAAAAAAAACTACTCCATATCTTCAAATAATTGATAATGATCGCCATTCATACCTAAGTTTGTATAAACTTTCTGGGCAATAGTATTAGTTTTATCCACATAAAGCCTTATTCCACCTATAGTTGAATCGTTTTTAACTTTATCTTTTATATAATTATATAATGCTCTATATATTCCTTTTCCTCTATAAGCCTCATCAACATAAACCGACTGAATCCAAATTACCCAAGCATAACGCCAATCACTCCATTCTTTGGTAATCATTAATGTACCAACTATGATATTATTATATTCAGCCACAAAATATGTTGCTTTATTTCCATCTTTTAACCCAGCACTTATACCATTAGACAAAACTTGTTTATCAAGCTTTAAATCTTCTGTTTCCAAGGCCATTTTCAATTGAAAGCCTACCAAAATATCTAAATCACTCTCCTCAGCTTGTCTTATTTTATAATGCATCTCTTTATATTTGTTCTTTTAATTCTCTATAATTTATTTTACCACTTCCCAAAACTGGGATTGTATCTATTACTCTAATCTCTCTAATTTTAGCTATGGAAGAAACACCTTTTTCACGAAGGTGAGCATTAACTTCACTCATATTTAGCTCTTTAGTTGTAAACAGAACAACATTTGGATTACCAGCAATATCATTTCCTTCTACTGCTATACAGTTTTCAGAATCACTACCATATTCAGAATTAATTATTTTTTCTAAAAATGGCATACTAATCATTTCACCTCCAATTTTTATAAAGCGCTTTAATCTTCCTGTAATAAATAAAAATCCATCTTCATCAATATAACCCAAATCTCCAGTCTTATAATACATTTCACCACCTATTTCTACAAATGGGTCATCTACTTTTTTATCAACATAACCAGGAAAAACAGATTTACCTTTTACAACAAACATCCCTTCCTCTTTAACACTAATTTCCTCAAAGGTCTCATAATTAACTACTTTAAGGTCTAATCCTATAATTACTTTACCAACAGAATTTGTTTTTTGGAAATCATCGGGATTTAAAGAAACAATTGGGGCACATTCGGTAATACCATAACCCTCAATTATTAATGATTTATGAGAAGAAGTCATTTCTTCAAATTTAGCTTTTGTATCTTCATGAAGACTCTCAGCACCACTAATAACAAGTCGCAATGATTCTAACTCCTCGCTACTAGCTTTGGCCATTATCATTTTCAATAATGTAGGAGTTGCCATCATATTAGTGGCTTTATTATGCTTAAGCACATCTATCACCTCACGCAAGTTGGTTGGGTTTGGTGTATATGCAACTTTTACTCCCGTAATTAATGGAAGTATAGAAAGCACCGTGAAACCAAAGCTATGGAAAGGAGGCAAAAAGCTTAGGAAAATATCTTGAACTCTAATCTCAAATAATTGCAACGCTCCCCATAGGTCAGAAACTACATTATCATGAGTTAAAGGCACTGCTTTGGGCAAGGTTTCACTTCCCGAAGTAAATAATACTACTGCCGTTTTATCAATCTTGGTATTAATAAAAATACGTGGCAATTTAGCCATCAAAAGCCCCTTTAATTTCATTGGAGTAGAAATAGCACTTACTTCTTTCTCTAAAAACATTAATCGAGATTTTATATCCTCAGGAATTTGGTCCGCTACTTTATCATAAAAGCTGCCAGCAGTAATTATTAAATCCAAATCGGAAATATCAGCACAATACGAAAGAACTTTATGACCCACTGTCCAATTAAGCATTACAGGTATTTTTCCTGCCATATAAGTAGCTATAATAAGCAATGTAGTAGTTTGCAATGCTGGCAACATAATTCCAACATGCTCATTATTTGTTCTAGCTTTTATTAATTGAGACACAACTGCTGCTTTTAGCATAAAATCTCCTCGAGTACTAGTTCCCGAAGTTTCGTCCCAAGCAAAGTATTCGTCCTTATGTTTGGTAAAACTATCTATAAATAGCTCTAAGACATTCTTATCAGGATTAGGAAGAATTCTATAATCTTCTGATATTTGCTTATAAAGTAATGATTCCTTCATATTTATTTTATTTTAATGAACTCTATTTCATTAATATTATCACTCATAACTCCTTTAATTCTTTTTGGTATTTCCTTCACTAATTTGGGAGCTAAAAAATGATGACGAATATATCTAACTTTCTCTTCTCCATTTTTATTATATAGCTCCTCCAAATACTCATTAAACTCTCTGCGTTTTAACACTTTAACCTTTTTCTTCGCCTCCTTAGTAATATCAAAATATTCAAAAACAACTTTTCTCTTTGGGATAAAAAACATAAAGTTAATAATCCAAATAAATGCACTCTTTAATAGAGTTTTAGTGAAAGATGGCGAAACACCAATCCAAGCTCTAGACCATATACTACCCCAAAATCCTGACATACGTACTCCAATAATTTGCAAATTATCAGGTGAGGATTCAATAATCTTATATACACTCTGCTTATTACCTATTTTCTCATAACCTTGGTTACACAAATGCCCTGTTGGATATAAAAGTATACTATCGCCTTTAGAAAAAGCACTATTAGCAGAATCTCTAATTGCATCCATAACATTAGCATCACGCATACCTTTATCAAGGTCGGAAACTGGAACGGATCCTATAAAATCTAAGAATTGCTTAAAAACAGGCACATTATAATATGTTGCACTAATCATTGGTGATACATTATGTTTCATTCTCAAACTCGATAATAATACAATAGGATCTACTTCAGCCTGATGGTTTGGTATAAATATCTTTGGATTTTTATCACTAATAACTTCTTCGCCTATGATTTTTATATCATATCTACGAGAAAGAACCCAATTAAAAATTTTCGCTAAGTTTTTCATTTAATTATAATAATATCTTTCAAAGATAGTAAATTATATAACTCGATGATTTTCGAATTCTTTAACTCCTGAAATAATGCGAATTACTTCTGCTGCCATAAAACTTCCAAACAATGGTGGCATATAGGAAATAGTGCCTACTGTTGTCTTTTTATTAAGTTCATCATCCACAAATTTTATCGCATCAGGATTAGTTTTCTCAGAGGAAAACACCACTTTAAAGCCAGAATAAATCCCCATCTTATGCATTTTTTTGCGAAGCATGCGTGCCAATTTATCATTATAAGTTTCGCTAAAATCTGCAATTCTAATCTTGGTAGGATTTGTTTTACCACCCGATCCCATAGAACTAATTATTGGGATTTTTCTTTTTAGTGCAGCTGCTATAAGTAGAATCTTTGGTGTTAATGAATCTATGGCATCAATAATAAAATCAAAACCTTGATCTAATACCTGTTCCGTTAATTCATCTCTTAAAAATATCTCTTCAGCTTTTATATTAAGCTCTGGATTAATATCCAAAAGCCGTTCTTTCATTAGCATTGCCTTAGATTGCCCATTTGTACTTATTAATGCTAATAATTGCCTATTTCTATTACTTGGGTGTATTGTATCAGCATCAATAATATGCAACGAACCTACGCCAGCACGACAGAGCATTTCTGCAGAATACGCCCCCACTCCTCCTAATCCTACCACTAACACCTTAGCGTTCTTAAGCTTATCAACACCATCTTTATTTAAAAGTAGTTCCGTACGATCCTTCCAGTTCTCCATTAAACAAATACACTTTTATAGTTATAATAAATCTGATCTCTAAGTTTATCAATATCTATCCCTCGCAACTTACTTGCAAATAAATATAGCTCTTCGATATTACCAATCCATTCATCTGTTTCAAAAAACAATCTATTAATAGGTATATGTGGCAATATTCGCTGTGCTTTACTGTTGTCTTTCATTATTTCGGCACCAACAGAGAAATACACATTATGCTTAATAAGTTTTTTAAGTATATCTTGATTAGCATTAAATCCATGAAAAATAAATGGCACTGCTGGTTTTTCTTTCTTAAGTATTCCAAGAAAATCTGAATAAGCTCTTACATTATGTACTATCAAAGGTTTATCATACTTTTCAGCAATCTTTAGCTGCTCAATAAATGCGTGATATTGATTATCAAAATTACGTGCAATTGCTCTATCCAAACCACATTCTCCAATGGCTTTCAAATTTGCATCCGATGCTATATAAGTAAGCTGCTTAATTGCCTGGTCCACATTTATTTCGTGAATATACCACGGATGTATTCCCACTGAATAAGACTTTGGCCATTTCTGATAAAAACTTACTTTATCAATGCTAAAGCTCTCAATGCCAAGTACAGAGTCAATAAGTTTATTGTGAGTATGAATATCTATTAATGGTGATGTCATTTCTTAACCAAATATTTCATTAATCATATCTTGCTCAAGTTTATCAAACAAACCATCAGTATTTGCCATATGATAAAAATAATCCTTAGTTATTTTTTTCTTAAGCTTATCCATGGAATTAATTATCTCTTTACTATCTTCAAAAGTCATTTTCAATGACTCATCAGACTCATTTACAGAAAGCTTTATATAATTGTTTATTTCATATAAGGTTATGGCCTCGCTAACATCAGTTACGCCATCAACTTTCATCAATTTTACCAATAAGAAATTTATAGCTTTTTTCTCTTGAGTAGTATAATCCATAATTACAATTATTTAATTTACAATACTTTACTAAGATAAAATTTATAGTTAAAATACCTATTTTTCATCATCAAAAAAGAATTTATAGTATTTCTTACCATTCTCGTCTACTCCTCTTTCCACTAGACTTTTATCGCCATGCATATATATGCTAAAATTCTTATCTAGTTTAAGAACGCTTCTAAAATTTTTAGCTTGTTTTTTTACAGCTTTATTAGAAATCTCGAAGCCTTCGTCAAAGTTAATTGATTTGTCATGTGTATATCCTTCATCATAGGAATGAAAAGTATCTATTAAATTTGAATCTTGGAGCACTTCCACTTCAAACTCATTTTGCACAAAACTATCATTGGTTTTAAAATAATCTACCGAACGATTAAGCAAGTCAATTTGGTCAGTTCTTTCAATATCAAATTCCTCAGGAATCTTATGTTTAATAAAATTTTCCGTCATTTCAAGAAAATGCGTAGTATTATTTACATAATCGTTTCGAAGTGCCACATTCGCAAAATCATTCATCCAATAATCAGTCTCAACACTACCATTATCAATCACAAATACTGTATAAGGCTCCTCTGTAAAAAGAACTAAAATTGCCTTATCAAGCTTACGACCAACTCCCTTCTTAAAATTTAATTTCACTCGTCCATCATCCTCAGCCACTGTTTCAATGAAAGTTTCCTTATTCTCAACTTTATAAATACCTAAAGCTCTATAATGTTCGTTTTCAAGTTTTATATTATCAAAATTTATAACAAACAGATCGCCATCCTTAATATTTGGATGAATGGAAACATCTTTTAAATACTGGTGAATTTCTTTTGTTTTCAATACAAAATCAGCCTCCTCATTAATATCCTTAGATATTTTGAAAATTGGGTTTAACTCTATATCTTCATCATGCCTAAATTCATAAGTAGCAAAGCTAGAGGCAAAAGGTTTCAAAAATGTCTTTTTAATAGCCTCTTCATCTTCTTCAAAATTCATCATTATCTCCTTGTCATTAAGAAAAGAAGTATCACTCTGAATACCTATTCTATGCACTGTAATATTTGTAATTACAGCTTCTTTAATTTCAATCATTTCTAAGTTTTATTAGTAATTTTCTGCATCTAAATACTCATCGTCTTCAGATAAATCGGAACTTGAGCCTAATTCATCCTCAAAACTTCCAAATTCATCCTCATCAAACATATCTGAGATTACTTCAGCCTTTTGTACTTCTATAATTTCTATATCAAAAATAACATCCTTACCCGCAAGTTCAGAATTACCATCTAGCATTATTTTATCATCACCAATTTTATGAATCTTAAAAGAAAACACACCTTCCTCAGTTGGTACTTCCACTGTATCTCCTTCCTTAACCTCTTTATCACCAAGGAACTCCTTTTTATCTACTTCCATCAACAACTCCTTATCATAATCACCATAAGCATCAATTGCCTTTATGGTCACTGTCTTCTTTTGGCCTTCTTTCATCCCCAAAACAGCTTCTTCAAATCCTGGAATCATCATTTCATCACCAAGGGTAAATAAAATAGGATCGTTTGAAATAGTTGTATCAAACACTTTCCCATTCTTTAGCTGACCTGTATAATGCACTTTTACTGTATCTCCTATTGATAACATCGGTATTGTATTTATTTTTTACCCTGCAAAAGTAAATAAAATTGATACTAAAAATCACCAATATTTATGCAATAATTATAATAAGCTAATAATTATGAAAAAATAAAAAGCTTAAGTTTTAATAAAAAGTTTATTTTTGACATCTTATTTATTTAAAAACAATAAATGAAATTATTACTCGTATATAACCCTTTTGCTGGCTTTAAAAGGTCTGGCAAACACTTCTCAGAAGTAAAACAACTGATACGTGACAAAGGAATGGATTTTGATTTACGCTTTACAAGAGCTGCAGGAGATGCTACTACCATGGTTGAAGAAGCTGATTTAACTCAGTATGATGGTATTATTAGCTCTGGTGGTGATGGCACTTTTCATGAAGTACTAAATGGGTATTATAAAAACAAATCAGCTACTAAACCTCCCATTGGTATTATTCCTAACGGTACTGGCAACTCTTTTGCTATTGAACTAGGATTAAAAAGCTTTGAGTTTGAGAAGGCTATTGATATTATTTCTAAAAATATTATAAAGAAAGTTGATATTGGATACTGTCAGATGCAGGATAGCAGCTTCTATTTTCATAATATACTTGGCTTTGGTATGGTTGCCGATATAAATGAAGCTTCTAATAAATATAAAAATTTGGGAAACCATTCTTATACCATCGCTTCACTAGAGAAAATAATGGCACTAAAGACCTTTGATCTAGAGATAATACTTGATGGAAAGTCTATTAAGCAAGATAATTTATTTGTAGAAATATCTAATACGCGCTATACTGGCTCTAGTTTCCTTATGGCGCCAAAAGCGAAAATTGATGATGGATTATTAGACGTTACTATTAGTCGAAAATCTTCTCGATGGAATGTGCTTAAAATATTTATGAGTATTTTTAAAGGAACACATATTGAGAATAAGGATATTGAATATATTCAAGCAAAAGAAATCATTGTTAAAACAAAAGAAAACAAAACACTAACTCCTGATGGAGAACAGTATGGAAGCACACCTCTTACTGTTGAATGCAAAAAAGAATTCCTAGATTTCTTTTGGATATAAATATATAATTAAACCTCATTTTTTTTAAAGATTATATTAAACCTTACTACTAAATATTAATACCTGCAATAATGCGAACAGAAAAAGACCCAAAGGAATTTCAGAAAATAGACGGCGTATCTGTGCCCAAGGAATTAGCTGTGGAAAGAGAAAGTCCTGCAAGATCTATTGCAAAAGCTATTAGCTGGAGAATTATTGCAAGCCTAACAACTTTTACCATTTTTTATTTTACTGTAGGAGGAAAAGTTGCTCTAGAAGTTATAACTGCTGCAGTAGGAATAGAGCTTTTTACCAAAATGGCCATTTATTATGTCCACGAAAGAATCTGGGCAAATGTATATTGGGGTCGTAATTGGATGAGGTATAAACTAATAAGAAGGATTAAACTTAAATATATTAGGCGGAAACGTAAGAATAGATAAACTAACGTCTAAATTCAATTATCACTTTAAATGAACAACATAATTAACAGTAACACAGACAGTAATACAATTAGCAAAGATGGTAAACTCACAATAGTATATTTGCTTGTTTTATTATTTGCTTTTATTCCAACTTATAATCATATATTTGACAGTAAGATTGCATTTTTGGGAGATAACGCTAACTACTATATTCTAGGTAAAGCTATTGCTAATGGTGATGGTTTTATAAATGCACAAAATGTTACACAAACTCCTGCAAACTCATACCCTCCTGGTTATCCAGCATTTATTGCTACTATTATCACTATTGCAAACGATAGTATTGTTACAATAAAATACACCAATGGATTACTATACTTTGCTTCCCTAATTGTATTATTCTTCTTTTTTAAAGCGATTACTAATAATATACATTTTAGCTTTGCTATACTATTTGCAATGCTATTTCATTATTACAATCTCCAGTACAGTACTTGGATGATGAGTGAAATCCCTTTTATATTTTTCTCTTCACTCGGCTTACTAGCACTTACAAAAATCGACACCCAACAAGCACCATGGAAAAGCCCTTGGTTTGCACTTATGTTATTGAGTACATCATTCTCATATTACATACGTTCTCAAGGGATTGCACTTATTGGAGGCATAGGTTTATACTACTTAATTCATCGCAATTGGAAATATATGTTTAGCTACGGAATTGGATTTGTGGCTATCGCTCTCCCTTGGTTTATAAGAGGCCTTAGCTTTAAAGGTTCCCCTTATACCGCAGCTCTAAAGTATAAAGATTATTATGACCGATCCAAAGGAGAAATGGATGGCATCGGAGATTGGATTGATCGTATTTTTAGCAATATACCACGCTATATAGAAAGTGAAATTCCTTCTGCTATTTTTGGCACTGAGCCTGTTTACCAAAACACATCTATGACATTAGGTATCATCATTATAGCTTTAATTATTTTTGGAATTATAAAAACAAAAAAATACCAGATAGCCATTGCAGGATATATACTAGCAACATTTGCGATACTAGTTCTCTGGCCTTCTGTATGGGTAGGAATTAGATTTATGATGCCAATTGTACCTCTTATGATTTTTCTTTTCTTTTATGGCATTTTCTCTTTAGTTATTCTTACTCTTGAGAAAATAAAAATCAATACCGAAAAAATAAATCAATATCTACCTTACGCATTTATTTTAGTAGCATTAGTTTATACACCAAGGCTTAAGGAACTTAACAAAGCAGCTAACACTCCTCTTAATCCAATGTATCGTAATTATTTTGCTATGGCAGAATGGACAAAGAGTAATTTGGGGGCAAACACTAATATTATTTGCAGAAAAAATATGCTATTTCATCTTTTCTCTGACCATTATGCTCATCGTATAATTAATAAGCACGATCACGAAGCCGTCTTTAAAGCATTTAAAGATGGTAAATACACCCATATAGTATATTATGGTAGTGGATTAGGTCAAAAATATATACTTCCTTTATTACAAAAATATCCCGAAAGGTTTAAAGTAATTAATAAAACAGAAAAACCAGAAGTTTATCTAATGGAAATAATTCAATAAGTTGTTTTATAGCAACCCTAAATATCTAAACAAAATCACGTAATATTCAAACTTCTCAATAATTTGATATATATCAACTAGAATAAGAGAAAAGAATTATAGTTTTTTAATAGTAATAAACCATTAAAAACAAATGATTTAATTGCTATAACTAATTCTATTTAAATAATTTACCCTACCATAAAGAACTCTAAGCGTCCTCTATTTATAATTATTTTAAATAGTAAAATACGTTGTTATTTTTTTTACTTTTGCACTCCGCTTATATAATTAGATATAACACAACAAATAAATTATAGAATTAAGTTTTATATCGCTTTTATAAAAGATTTCAAAACTTTGATAAAAGCTCTTTAACAAAACAATATATCATGAGTAAGAAAAAGTTTTTAACCTTAGAAGGTAACCAAGCAGCAGCATACATAGCATATATGTTTAGCGAAGTTTCGGCTATCTATCCTATTACCCCGTCATCAGACATGGCCGAGTATATTGACCAATGGGCCGCAAATGGAAAGAAGAACATTCTTGGTTCTACCGTACAAGTTAGTGAAATGCAATCAGAGGCAGGTGCTGCAGGTGCTATGCACGGAGCTTTACAAGCAGGTGCTTTAGCTAGTACTTTTACTGCGTCACAGGGTCTATTATTAATGATTCCTAATATGTACAAAATGTCGGGAGAATTACTTCCTGCTGTTTTCCACGTTAGTGCACGAAGCATCGCTGCTCAAGCGCTTTCTATATTTGGTGACCATAGTGATGTTATGAGTGTACGTCAGGCTGGTTTTGCTATGTTAGCAACTGGTAGCACACAAGAAATTATGGACCTTGCGGGCATTGCTCACCTTGCCGCTATTAAATCACGTATTCCTTTCTTACACTTTTTTGATGGATTCCGTACTTCTCACGAAATTCAGAAAGTAGAAGCAATGGATCAGGACGAAATGGCTAAGTTATTAGATTACGATGCTATTCAACGTTTCCGTGATAATGCTCTTAACCCAGAAAAACCTGTAACTAGAGGTACTGCACAAAATCCTGATATTTTCTTCCAGGCTCGTGAGGCTGCAAATAATTTCTATGATGCAATTCCTGATTTAGTTGAGGAATATATGGTAGAGATTAAGCGTATCACAGGTCGTGAATACCACCCATTTACATATTATGGCCATCCTGAAGCAACAGATATTACTATTGCAATGGGTTCTATTAACGAAACAATCAAAGAAACTATTGATTATGAAATGAAGAATGGTAAAAAGATTGGTGTTATCACTTGTCACCTTTACCGTCCATTTTCTAAAAAATACTTCATGAAAGTATTCCCTAAGACTGTAAAGCGCATTGCAGTGCTTGACCGTACTAAGGAAATTGGTGCCAATGGTGAGCCAATGTATCTTGACGTAAGAGATTTATTTTATGGTCAGGAGAATGCTCCTATGATTATTGGTGGTCGTTATGGTTTATCTTCTAAAGATACTACTCCATCAATGATGCAGTCGGTATATAATAACCTAGCTTCTGAGAATCCTATCAATGGTTTCACTGTAGGTATTATTGATGATGTATCTTTCAAATCTCTTCCATTATTGCCAGAGATTAATTGTGCTAAAGCTAGTACTAAAGAAGCTAAATTTTATGGCTTAGGTGCTGATGGTACTGTTGGAGCTAATAAAAACTCTATTAAAATTATTGGAGAAAATACAGATATGTATTGCCAAGCATACTTCTCATACGATAGTAAGAAGTCTGGTGGTTTCACAAACTCTCACCTACGTTTTGGTGATGAGCCTATCACATCTCCTTATTTGGTAAACAATCCTGATTTTGTTGCCTGTCACGTTCCTGCTTACTTAACTAAGTACGAAATGCTTGAAGGCCTTAAAGATGGTGGTACATTCTTACTAAATAGTATTTATGACGAAGCTAAAACTATTGAAACTTTGCCAAATTACTTTAAGCAGTATATGGCAGAGCACAATATCAAATTCTATATAATAAATGGTACTAAAATAGCTGCAGAAATTGGACTAGGTAACCGTACTAATACTATTATGCAGTCTGCTTTCTTTAAATTAGCAGATATTATTCCTTACGACCAAGCAAAAGACGAAATGAAGAAATTCATTGTTAAGTCTTATGGTAAAAAAGGAGAAAAGATTGTTAACATGAACTATAAGGCAGTTGATGCTGGTGAAGGTGTTACAAAAATTGAAGTTCTTGCTGAATGGGCTAATTTAGAAGTTACCTCTATAGTTCCTATTCCAAAAATTACGCCTACAGACTTTGTGAAGAATGTAGCTCAAATTATTGATGCTCAAAAAGGTGATACACTTCCTGTATCTACTTTTATAGGTATTGAAGATGGTACTATTCCTAATGGTACTACTAAACACGAAAAGCGTGGTATTGCTATTGAAGTTCCAGAATGGCAAGCTGATAATTGTATTCAGTGTAACCAATGTGCTTATGTATGTCCTCATGCTGCTATTCGCCCTTTCTTATTAGACGAAACCGATGTAAAAAATGCTCCTGAAGGAACAGAAACTATTACAGGAAAAGGTGCTATTAAAGAATACGAATTCCGTATCCAAGTAAGTACATTAGATTGTACTGGTTGTGGTATTTGTGCTGAGGTTTGTCCTTCTAAGGAGAAATCACTAATCATGAAAGACGCTACTACTCAGTTCGACGAGATTGATCGTTGGTTGTATATGGATAACGAAGTTGGTTATAAAGAGAATGTTGTTGACAAAATGAAAAATGTTAAGAATTCTCAGTTTGCTCAACCATTATTCGAGTTCTCTGGAGCTTGTGCTGGTTGTGGTGAAACACCATATATAAAAGCTGCTACTCAGTTATTTGGTGAGCGTATGATCATTGCAAATGCAACTGGTTGTTCTTCAATTTACGGTGGTTCGGCTCCTTCTACTCCTTATTGTACTCACGATGATAGTGGTGCTGGTCCAGCTTGGGCTAACTCATTATTTGAGGATAATGCTGAGTATGGTTATGGTATGGCCGTAGCTATTAAAAAAATTCGCTCTCGTATTGAGGATATGATGAACGAAGGAATAGAAAGCGGTGAGTTTGCTGGTGAATTAGCTGATGCTATGAAAGTTTGGATTGATGGTAAAGATAAAGTTATTACTTCTGAAGAAGCAACTGCTGTACTTCGTCCATTGCTTAAGAACGCTACTGGCAAAATTGCAAAAGAACTTAACGGTCTTTCTCATTACCTAATCAAGAAATCACTTTGGATTATTGGTGGTGATGGCTGGGCTTATGATATAGGTTTCGGCGGATTAGATCACGTTATCTCTACTGGCGAGGATGTTAATATTCTTGTACTAGATACAGAGGTATACTCTAATACTGGTGGCCAAGCTTCAAAGGCGACTCCTGTAGGAGCTGTAGCTAAATTTGCTGCTAGCGGAATGAAAACTCGTAAGAAATCACTTTCTGCAATGGCAATGACTTATGGTTATGTTTATGTAGCTCAGATTTCAATGGG
>JAOZSY010000228.1 GCA_029939445.1 Bacteroidales bacterium | reverse complement strand
CAGTAACATATATGGCAGATGAATTGTCTAAAATGGAACAGGAATATATGAAATTGTTTACAGGAATAATTCAAAGAAACACTTTTCAGTATAGGTACTCCTATAGGCCTGAGTCTCACGTGTATTCGGCTTCTATTCCATTATTTAAGTTTACTCAGCAAGAAGGATTAATAACTGATAGATCTAGGGGTGGTGGCTCAATGGTTTATATCCATATAGATAGAGCAAGAACTACTACTACTCTGGAGAAGTTTATTAATGATACTGAAGGTGATAAAGATACGGATAAGGGTTTTTATTATAGAATACCCGAAAGTGCAAAATTTACTATTAAGGAAGGTGAAGAATTAAAAGCCGAAGCTAGTTTTTTAATAAGCCAGTTTGGTGTGGTGACAAATCTTCCGGCTAAGAATACAAAAGTTCAATTTTATCCTAATAGTGGTGCAATAAGAAGGTTGGAAATTAAATGATACAAGAAAAATATCAACCATATTACAGTTTAATAAATAGTAAATATTTATAAATAAATTAAACGAAATATCTATATTTGCTAAAATTAATAATCAATTATACATAAAAGATATGAATTCAAGAACAGAACATGATTTTGTAGGCGAGATGAAAATTCCTAACGATAAGTATTATGGAATTCAAACTATGCGAGCCATGGATAATTTCTATATAACTGGTACTCCGTTGAATACAGAGCCGTTTATGGTTAAAGGATTAGCCTATGTGAAGAAAGCTGCGGCTATGGCTAATGCTGATTTAGGTATTTTTGAGAGAGAGATTGCTGATGCAATTTGTTTTGCTTGTGATGAAATTCTTGATGGTAAATATCATGATCAATTTCTTACAGATTTAATTCAAGGGGGAGCAGGAACTTCGGTAAATATGAATGCCAATGAGGTAATTGCTAATGTTGCTCTTGAGAAAATGGGTCATAAAAAAGGCGAATATGAATATTGCCATCCTAATAATCATGTGAACTGTAGTCAATCTACTAATGATGCATATCCAACAGCTTTTCGCATAGCTTTGCTTAAGCGTCTTAGTATTTATAAGTCGTCATTAGCTGGTTTGAGTAGTGCTTTCCGTAGAAAAGGCGTTGAGTTCTCAAATGTTCTTAAGATGGGACGTACACAGTTGCAAGATGCTGTACCTATGAGTTTGGGTTCTGAATTTAATGGTTGGGCAAATACTGTTGCAGAGGAGTTAGGACGTATTGATAGTGCCAAAAACCTTATTAGAGAGATTAATATGGGTGCTACAGCAATTGGCACTAGGGTTAATGCTCCAGAAGAATATCCTGATTTAGTAACTAAATACCTAGTGAAATTTTCTGGGTCACCATTATTTTTAGCAGAAGATTTAATTGAAGCTACTTCTGATACTGGTGCTTATGTTCAATTATCGGGTGTATTGAAACGTACAGCTGTTAAGCTCTCAAAAATTGCTAATGACTTACGTTTACTTTCTTCGGGTCCTCGTGCTGGTTTTAATGAAATAAACCTTCCTAGAATGCAGCCAGGTTCTTCAATTATGCCTGGTAAGGTTAACCCGGTTATTCCTGAGGTAGTAAATCAGGTAGCATTTTATGTTATTGGTGCCGATACAACTATTACAATGGCTGCTGAGGCAGGTCAGTTGCAATTAAATGTTATGGAGCCTGTAATTGCTTATAGTCTTTTCAATTCTATTATTTTCTTATCAAGAGCTTGCGATACTCTTCGTAAAAAAGCTGTTGATGGTATTACTGCTAACCCAGAGTATACTGAGAATATGGTTATGAATAGTGTGGCTATTGTTACACTTTTGAATCCAATAATTGGTTATGAGGAGTCTTCAAGTATTGCTAAGGAAGCCCTAGAAACAAAGAAATCTATCCACGATATTGCAGTTAAAGAACGTAAAGTTGTTACTCAAGAAAAATGGGATGAGCTTTTTAGCTTTGAAAATTTGATTAATCCTACGTTTATTAGAAAATAGAGAGTATCTAATTATATTATTTTGGGATGATTATTAAGGTATATGCTTTAATAATCATCCTTTTTTTATGCATTTTTATTAATTCAATGATTTATACAAATCAATTGTAAGTATAAAAAAATTACTTTTGCAAAATATAAAATAAGCGATATGAATAAAGTAAAAGTTGTATTAAACTCAGGTAAAGATGAAGCCGTTATTCGTCAACATCCATGGATTTTTTCGGGAGCAATAAAGAAAAAATATGGAGAAACTAACGAAGGTGATATTATAGATGTTTATAATAATAAAGATAGGTTTCTAGGGCAAGGCCATTGGCAAGATGGATCCATTGCTGTGCGTATGCTTAGCTTTACCGATGAGGAGATTAATTACGATTTTTGGAAAAAGAGAATTACTGCTGCATACAATATGCGCAACTCCATTGGCTTGATTGATAATGCTGAAACAAATATTTATCGTTTGGTATTTGCCGAAGGTGATAATTTACCAGGTTTAGTAATAGATTTTTATGCAGGAGCAGCAATTGTGCAAACGCATTCAATAGGAATGTATTTATTACGATTCGATGTTGCCAAAATTTTGCAAGAAATTTATGGTGATAAAATTCATACTATTTATGCTAAGTCCAAAGAAAGCTTACCCAAGAGTACTGCCTTTGATATTGAAAACGAATTTCTTTTGGGAGATATGGAATCTATAGTTGCGCTTGAAAATGGTAATAAATTTGAGGTTAATTGGGTAAGCGGACAAAAAACAGGCTTTTTTATTGATCAAAGATATAACCGCGAGCTTGTAGGAGAATATTCTAAAGGTCGTAAAGTATTAAATACTTTTTGCTATACAGGTGGGTTCTCTATATACGCTCTTCAGCAGGGCGCTTCTTTAGTGCATTCGGTAGATAGCTCTGCTAAGGCCATTGACCTAACCAACGATAATGTTGTGCTTAATGGCTACGGTAAAGATAAACATGATGCTTTTGCAATAGATACAATGGACTTTATGAAGGATATGCCTGAGCAATATGAGCTTATTATTCTTGACCCTCCGGCTTATGCTAAACATAAAAAAGTGCGTCATAAAGCAGTGCAGGGTTATAAGCGTCTTAATGCTACTGCTTTTAAGAATATGGCTCCGGGAGGGATTTTATTTACCTTCTCATGCTCTCAAGTAGTAAGCCGAAAGTTATTTGAAGATACTGTACTTGCCGCAGCCATTCATAGTGGTCGAAAAGTTAAAATTCTTCATCACCTTTCGCAACCGGCTGATCATCCTCAAAATATTTATCACGCAGAAGGAGAGTACCTTAAAGGCTTGGTTCTTTATGTTGAGTAATCAAGTTATTTAAGAATATCGATTATTGAATGGTGATTTCATAGATGTATGCTAATCGCTAATACAATATTCTTTAATTAATATTTTCATTATTTAGTTCTCGCTTTTATTTATAAAATGCATAACTTTGGGTTTTATCTCATAAATCTAATTATGCAATTAATAATAGGAGTTTTAAGTATTTTAGTTTTTGTTTCAGTAGCTTTGTCTATATATTTTAGGCACAGCAAGAAAACTAAATACTTTGCTATATTCAAACCTTTAACAACAATTCTAATAATTAGTATAGCATCCATTATCTATTATAATAATGGTTCGCAATATTCTTTATTAATTATTATAGGTTTGCTATCATCATTAATTGGTGATATATTTCTTATTGGCGAAAAACACTTTTTGCAAGGTTTATCATCTTTCCTAATTGCCCATATTGCATTTACATTTGCTTTTATAAATATATTTGGATTTCAGTGGAATTTCATAGCACTTATAGCTTTGTTGGTTATCGGAATTGTATATTATAAGTTCTTATTCAAGTATTTAGGAAAATTTAAAATTCCTGTTGCAATTTACATTTCTGTAATATTAATAATGAATTGGCAAGCAATCGGCTTAATGCAGATGGAGTTTTCGTCTGCATATATTGCTTTGGGAATAGGCTCATTACTGTTTTCATTTTCTGATGCAGTAATATCTTATAATAAGTTTGTAAAGGAATTTAGAATAGCAGAAATACTTATTCTATCAACATATTGGATGGCAATTTATATATTTGCCATAGTTAGCTTCTTTTTATAAAATGGGTAGAAGAATAAGTGTAAAATAGACTGTAAAAAACAATAAATGAAAATATTACATACATCAGATTGGCACCTCGGA